>RKSI01000135.1 GCA_007570905.1 Gammaproteobacteria bacterium | reverse complement strand
GCTGACCGTCACCGGCGGCGCGCTCATGCCTTCAAGCGCGCGGCGCACCGTCTTCCATTGCTCGCCGGAGTGAATCAGCAGCAGCCGCGCTTCGGCCTGTTCCAGAATGTAGCGGATGTTGCCGGGCTGGTCGTGCGCGTGCAGCGGCACCGTCACCAGGTCAAGCCCCGCCGCCGCGACATCAAACAGCACCCATTCAACGCCGTTCGGCATCATCAGCGCGACGCGCTCGCCGGCGCCGAGCGACAGCGTTTTCAGCCACGCCTGGCGCAGCCCCGCCATCGCGCGCATCTCGCCCCAGGTGTAATGGCGCCACTTGCCGGCGGCGTTGTCGAATTGAATGCAGGCGTCGTCGTCCGGCGTCGCCTGCGCGCGCCGCAAAAACAACCCGGCAATCGTGCGCGCGGTCGCGGTTTCCGGCACGCCGTTCATTTCAGCGCGTCCCATCCGGGCGCCGGCTGAAAGTGTTCGCCGTGGCGCGCCGCCAGCGCTTGCAGGCGCGCCAGATGCGCGGCGGCGCCGTCGTCGCGCAGGTATTGCAAAGGCCCGCCGCGAAACGGCGCGAAACCGGCGCCGAATATCATGCCGGCGTCCAGCACATCGGCGTCTTCCACCAGTTGTTCGTGCAGGCACGCGACGGCCTCGTTCAGCAGCGACAGCATCAGCCGGTCGCGCAAATCGCGGCCCGGTTCGGCGCGGCTCTTTGAGCGCACCGCGCGCCCGTTTTTCCAGCGGTAATAGCCGCGCCCGGTCTTGCGCCCGAGACGCCCGGCGGCGACATGCTCGGCGCACGAGCGCGGCAATGGCCGCTGCAATGTCGCGGCGACCGACCGGCAGATGTCCAGGCCGACGCTGTCGGCGAGTTCCAGCGGCCCCATCGGCATGCCGAAATCGGTGGCCGCGGCGTCCACGGTTTCCGGCGCCGCGCCTTCGCCGGCGATCCGCATCGCCTCGGCCAGGTACGGCATCAGCACGCGGTTGACCAGAAACCCCGGCGACGAGCGCACCGGCAGCGGCAGCCGGTCAAGCGAGCGCGCGAACGCCGCCGCCGCATCCAGCCATTGTTCGCCGGTCGCGGCGCCGTGCACAATCTCAATCAACTGCATCTTTGCGACCGGGTTGAAGAAGTGCAGGCCGACCAGCCGCGCCGGTTGTTGCAGGCCGCGCGCCAGTTGCTCCAGCGGCAAACTGGAGGTGTTGGTTGCGAGCAGCGCGCCGGGCTTGATGCGCGGTTCCAGCCCCGCATACAGCGCGCGCTTGGCGTCGGCGTCCTCGATAATCGCCTCTATGACGACATCGGCGCGCGCGGCGCCGTGGCCGCGCGGGTCGGGCAGCAGGCGGTCAGCCGCCTCGTGCGCGCGGCGTTTCAAGCGTTTTGCAAACAGGCGCCGCGCGCGCGTCATCGCCGGCGCAATCAGCGCGGCGTTGCGGTCCTGCAATGTAACGCGATGCCCGCTCAGCGCGCACCACGCGGCGATGTCGCCGCCCATGACGCCGGCGCCGATGACATGCACGCGCCCCGGCGCGCTTTTGCGCGCGCGCGCCTTCAGGCGTTCGCGCAGCAGAAACACGCGAATCAATTGCTGCGTCGTGTCGGAGTCGAACAGCGCCGCGACCGAATCGGCCTCTGCCTCTATCCGGCGCAGCGTGCCGCCGCGCGCCTTGCACCACGCCGCCAGCAGGTGAAACGGCGCCGGGTAATGGGCCTGGTTCACGCGCTTCGCTATTTGCCGTTCCACAAAGAAAGCGACGGCGCTTCGCAGCGGCGCAATTTTCGGGATGCGCCGCAGGCGCGGCGCGCGGCGCGGTTTCGGCGCCTTGCGCAGCAGCGCCGCCGCCGCCGCGTCCAGCGCGTCGCGCCGCGCCGCGTGGTCGGCGAGGCCGATGCGCTTCGCCTGCGCGCCGCCGACGGCGCGGCCCGTCAGCATCAGGTTCAGCGCCGGCAGGTCGCCAATCAGGCGCGGCAGGCGCACGCTGCCGCCATAGCCCGGATGAATGCCGAGGCGCACTTCGGGCAGGCTTAAACGACAGCCCGGCGCGTCTTCCACCACGCGGTAATCGCACGCCAGCGCAAGTTCCAGTCCGCCGCCCGCGCAAAACCCGTGAATCAGCGCCAGCGTCGGGCACGGCAGCGCTTCGAGGCGGTTCATCAGGTTTTGTCCGTAACGCAGCTTCTGCAGCGCCTGCGCGCGCGTTTGCAAACCGGTGAATTCGGTGACATCGGCGCCCGCCAGAAAGCCGTTGGCCTTGCCCGAACGAATGATGACGCCCGCCGGACAATCGCGCCCGAACGCATCCAGCAACCGCTCAAACTCGGCCAGCGCCGCGCTGTCCAGCACATTGGCCGAGCGCGAGGCGTGGTCCAGCGTCAGCACCGCAACGCCGTCGCCGCCGCGCTCCACCCGCCAGTGACGGAAGTCGTCGTGCGCGCCGTGCGCTGCATCATCACTCCCGGCGCGCTGCGGATTGTCTTGCGCTTCGTGCGTTGCATTGTCTTGCCCGGTGTTGCGCTGCTGCGGATGCACTTCGCTTGCCGGTCTGTTTTCTCCGGCATGGCGCCGCTCGCCGCGCCCCCCGTTGTGCGCTTCGTCGCGCCCCCCGATGTGCGCGTCGTCGCGCCCTTCGTCGCGCCCTTCGTTTGTCTGCGGGTTGTCGCGCGTGTCGTCCATTAAAGCGTCTCAATCAGCGCGGCGCCGCCCTGGCCGCCGCCGATGCACAGCGTGGCCACCGCGCGTTTGCCGCCGGTGCGCCGCAGCACATTCAGCGCGTGCAGCGTGATTCTCGCGCCCGACATGCCGACCGGGTGGCCGCACGCGATGGCGCCGCCGTCAATGTTCAGGCGTTCCTGTTCTATTCTGCCGACGGCCCGTTCCAGCCCGGCCTCGTTGAAGCAGTAGTCGTGACTCTCAAACGCCGCAAGACAGGCCAGCACCTGCCCGGCGAACGCCTCGTTCAGTTCCCAGTAATCAATGTCGCGCGCATCAAGGCCGAGCCGTTGCAACAATCGACCGGCGGCGTGCACCGGCCCCAGCCCCATTTCCGACGGGTCAAGCGCCGCCCATTCCACCGCGACGATGCGCCCGGCGGGTTCCAGGCGGTGTTCGCGCAGCCCGCGCTCCGACGCCAGCAGCAGCCACGCCGCGCCGTCGCTGACCTGCGCGCTGTTGCCGGCGGTGACGCTGCCGGACAGCGGCTCAAACACCGGTTTCAACTTCGCCAGTTTCTCAATGGAAGTGTCGCGGCGCAGCCCGTCGTCGTGCTCGACAACGCCGCCGTCGCCGTCGCAATACAGCGGTTGAATCTCATCGTCAAAGTGATGCTGTTCAACCGCGTGCGCCAGCCGCCGGTGGCTTTGCAGCGCAAATCGGTCCATCGCGTCGCGGTCAATGCCGAAACGCCGCGCAATTTTCTCGGCGGTCTGGCCCATGGACATGCCGGCCACCGGGTCGGTCAGCCCGCGCAGCAGCGCAACCACCGGTTTCAGGTGCGCGGGCCGCAGCCGCGCTATGTGTTTGATGCGCGCGGCGGCGGTCTTTGCGCGGCGCAGGCCGGCCAGCCAGTGCACGGCGCCGTCGTTCAGCAGCAGCGGCGCGCGGCTCATCGCCTCGACGCCGCCGGCCAGCGTCAGTTGCGCCGCGCCCTGCCGGATGCGCGCGGCGGCGGTGTCAAGCGCCTGCATTCCCGACGCGCAGTTGCGCTGCACCGTGAACGCCGGTGTCGTCTGCGCGACGCCGATGCGCAGCGCGGCGACGCGCGCGATGTTGGCCTCGTCGGCGGCGGCCATCACGCAGCCCAGCACCACTTCGTCCAGCGCGTCGGCGGCGATGCCGGCGCGCAGCATCAGCGCGCCGCCCGCCGCCACCGCCAGGTCGGCGCCGCTGCAAGGCCCCGGCGCGCCGCGCGCCTTCAATACCGGCGTGCGGCAGCCATCCACGATAAAAACATTGGCGGCGGATTCGTTCATCGGGTGCATGTTATATCGCCTGCGGCGGATTCGTCCAGTTGCGGGGCGGGCCTGGCGGTTGTGCGGCTGCCTGCTTGCCCCGGCAGATGCCGGTCGGCGCGAACAAGGCGTGCTCGGCGGTCATCTGCGTTGGCTGCAAGCGGGTTGGCCTTTGGGCCGGATTTGCCAAAGGCCGGCGGCGGGGTTCAGCGGGCGGGTGCGTCGGCAAGCGACGGGTTGTCGATGTACGGGTTGCGCCGGCCCTGCAGGCGCTGGATGACATTGTTGCGGTGTTTTTCTTCGGCGCCGGGAGGGTGGGCGCGGTTCCATTGTCGCAGCAGGCGGCGTTGGCGCGGGAAGATGTTCAGGTCATAGCGGTCGGCCATGTAAAACATTGCACGGGCGATTTTGCCGCGCGCCGCCGGGCGCGGTTCGGCGCGGCGTTTGCGCCGGTTCACCTCAAAGTCGCACTGCCCAAAGCGCCGCCGCTCGCCGCGCACGATGCCGAAGGCCATGCTGGAGCGTTCCTGGTTGATGTCGGCGCGCGCCGGGTAGAGGTTGTGCAGGTCGGCCTCAATGCGGTTGAAGCGCGTGCTGCTGTTGCGGCATTCTTTGCGCCTGCCGCAGCGCAGCGTGCGCGCGACCCACGACATCGGAAAGACATGTTCGATGTTCAGTTTGCGCGCGCCGCGCCCGCGCGTGAACGGCATGGCGCAATACAGCGTTTCGCCGTCGCCGTCGTAGAGTTGCGCCCAGAACACGCTGCGCGCCTCCATATAGTCGTGAATGCCGCCGCCGTTATCCGCCGCGGCGGCGGGGAAGGCGAGCAGAACGGCAACGGCGTGAACGGCGAGCCGCGGCGCCGCGGCGGTGCGGTTACGCGGACGGCGTATCAACGGGGTTGGGCCGGGGTTCGGACGCTTCGCCGCCGGTGCCGGGCCGGGACCCGGACACCGCGCCGGCAGGTTCGGGCTGTGTTTCAGGCGCCGCGACGCCCTGCCCGGGCCGTGCTCCGGGCGCGTCGGCGGCAAACTCATCCACTGCAATCACGCGGTTGCGCGCCTCGCGTGCGTTGCGGACAACTTCGGCCTCGTCTTCGCCGATGATGTTTTTCTCAAGCGCGAGGTCCAGGTCGGGCACGGCCTCGTTCGGCAGGTCGCCGGCGCGTTGTGCGGCGCGCAGTTTCTTTTCAGGGGTCGCGGCGGCGACGACCTTGTTCAGCGCGTCGGCGATGACAAACAGCGGGTCGTCGCGCTGCTCCGGCACAAACAGGCCCTCAATCAGCGCGTCGCGCGCCGGCGACGGCTCGCACGGCAGGCGCGCGACGCGGTCGTTCAGTTCGTCGTTTTCGGGCGGCGTGCGCCGCCCCAGCGGATACACCAGCCAGCGCAGTTTCAGCGCCGTCCATCTGCCGGGAAAGTTGTCGAGCAGGTCGTTCAGCGCGCGGTGAAAGCAGCGCGTGCATTCCAGCACCGCCCAGTCCAGCAGCGGCCTTTCATGATACGGCGAATTGCGGTTGTTGAAATGCTTCAGCGCCATTGACGCCAGGTACAGGTAACTCAGCATGTCGCCGAGCCGCGCCGACAGGTGTTCGCGGCGTTTCAGAGACCGGTTCACGCGCAGCAGCGCGAAGTCCGTCGCCAGCGCAAACATCGCCGACATCCGCGTCAGCGCGCGGAAGTGGCGCGCCGGGCGCAGGCCCTGCGGCAGCCTGATCAGCCACCGCCCGAACACGCTCCACACCAGGCAGCGCCCGGCGTTGGTCGCGGCCTGCGACAGATGCCCCCAGAACGCGGCGTCAAAGGCTTGCAGCGCGTCGTCGTCGTTGTCCAGCGCCGCGGCCTCAATCTCTTTCAGCAGCCACGGGTGGCAGCGTATCGCGCCCTGGCCGAACACCATCATGCTGCGCGTCAGAATGTTGGCGCCCTCGACGGTGATGCCAATCGGCGCCGCCTGATAAAGGCGCGCGACATGGTTGCGCGGGCCAAGGCAAATGCCGGAGCCGCCGTGCACATCCATCGCGTCGTTGGCGACCTGGCGCATGCGCTCGGTCAGGTGGTATTTGGTGATCGCCGCCGCGATGGCCGGGCCGTGGCCGTCGTCATGCAGCGACTCGGTCACGACGCTGCGCGCGGCGTCGGCCAGCCAGGCGTTGCCGGCGATGCGCGCCAGCGCCTCGGCGACGCCCTCAAACTCGCCGATGGGCAGGCGGAACTGGCTGCGGATGCGCGCGTAGGCGCCGGTGGCGAAGCACGCGGTCTTGCATGCCGCCGTCGCCAGCGCCGGCAGCGAGATGGCGCGCCCTTCGGCGAGGCATTCCATCAGCATGCGCCAGCCCTCGCCGGCGCCGCCGGCGCCGCCGATAATCCAGTCGAGCGGAATGAACACATCGCGCCCGCGCGTCGGCCCGTTCATGAAGGCGACATTCAGCGGCAGGTGGCGCCCGCCAATCTCTACGCCGGGCGTGTTCGTCGGTATCAGCGCCAGCGTGATGCCGACATCGCCCTTGTCGCCCAGCAGGTGCTGCGGGTCGCGCAGCCGAAACGCCAGCCCCAGCAGCGTCGCCACCGGCGCCAGCGTGATGTAGCGCTTGTCCCAGTTCAGGCGCACGCCCAGCACTTCGCGCCCGTTGAAACGGCCGCGGCAGACCACGCCGGTGTCGGTCATGCTGCTCGCGTCCGAGCCGGCCTGCGGGCCGGTCAGCGCAAAGCACGGAATGTCGTCGCCGCGCGCCAGGCGCGGCAGGTAATGGCGCCGCTGTTCGGGCGTGCCGTAGGCGAGTATCAGTTTGCCGGGGCCGAGCGAGTTCGGCACCATCGCCGTCACCGCCGCCGCCACCGAGCGCCCGGCGATTTTCATCACGATGCACGAGTGGGCGTAGGCCGAGAAACCGAGGCCGCCGTGCTCCTTCGGAATGATGACGCCGAAGAACTTCTCGGCGCGCAGATAATCCCACACCGCCTGCGGCAGGCGTCCTTCCGATGTAATCCGCCAGTCGTCAAGCATCGCGCACAGCGTATTGACGGGGCCTTCAAGAAACGCGCTTTCCTCCTCCGACAGGCGCGGCGGCTGCTGTTGCATCAACTTCGCCCAGTCGGGCGCGCCGCTGAACAACTCGCCTTCCCACGACACGCTGCCGGCTTCAATGGCGATGCGCTCGCTGTCGGACATCTTCGGCAGCGCCTTGCGGAACAGCCGCAGCAGCAGGCGGCCCGGCAGTTCGCGGCGCAGCCCGTCGTGGCCGATGACCACGGCGGCGGACGCGAACGCAATCCACAGCACCACTTGCAGCCACACCGGCGCCGGCGACAGCACGCTGTATGCCAGCAGCACCGCGCCGACGGCGCCGATGGCGGCGATGCGCCGCGGGCGGAAGCAGAACACCGCCGTCGCCGCCAGCGACAGCGCCGCCAGCCACAGCAGTTGCACGAGCAAGTCAATCATTGTCTTGTTCCGGCCATGCGCCGGAGCGGTTATTCCTGCAGGAGTTTTTCTATGGCGCGTTCAATCTTGACGGCGCGGCGGTCGCCCTCGTGGGTCTCGCCGACAAACACGCCGCGCACCTTGCCGCGCTTGCCGACCAGGTAAAAGGCCGGCCAGTAGCGGTTCCTGAGCGCGCGCCAGTAGGAGAAGTCGTTGTCTATCATCACCGGGTGCTCCAGCCCGAACTCCGCCACCTTTTGGCGCACATTGTCGATGTCGCGTTCGTGCTCAAACTCCGGGGTGTGCACGCCGATAACGCGCAGGCCGCGGTCGTGGTAGCGTTTCTCGACGGATTTCAGCCACGGGAACGAGCGGTAGCAATTCCAGCAGCCGAAGGTCCAGAAGTCCAGCAACACCACCTGCCCGCGCAACTCCTTCCATTGCAGCGGCGGCGAGTTCAGCCATTCCGTGGCGTCGCGGTGCGTGAAGGCGGGCGCGAACTCGCCGACGCCGGCCTTGCGGTCGGCGGGCGTGATGGCCAGCACCGCGGTCGCCAGCGCCGCCGCCGGCAGGAACAGGAAGGAATGTTTGCGCTTGTTCACGGGTCTATCTGCACCGGCGTGCCGCGCGCCGCCGCCTTCCAGACAACGCGCATGTCCCGGTTTTTCAGCGCGATGCAGCCCTGCGTCCAGTCCTTCGGCAGCGTCAGCCGCGCCAGCGGGTCGTCCGGCTCGCCGTGTATCATGATTTTGCCGCCCGGGTTGACGCCGTCCACCGCCGCGCGCAGCCGGTCGTCCATGTTGGGATAGGAGATTTCCAGCGCGCGGTAGAACTCGCTGATGGAGTTTCGGCTGCGTACACTGTAAAGGCCCTCCGGCGTGCGCGAATCGCCCTCGCGCCGTTTGTGGCCGAGCGGCTGCCGCCCGAGATGAATCGGAAAGGTGCGGACAATTTTGCGGCCTTTCATCAGGTGCAGTTTGCGCTCGGCCTTCTGCACCCAGATTCTGTCGGCCTCTACCGACTTCGCCGCCGCGCCCGGCGCCGCCAGCGCCAGCGCCGCAAGCGCAAATGCCGCCGCCCGCGCCGCCGCCCATGTCGTCGCCCGTGTCATCGCTTTTGTCATGCCTCGGATAACGCCTCCTGAACCGTGTGATGAAGTGATTATATCCAACCGGGCGGATTGCCGACAGATGGCCGGGCGAATGGCGGCGTTCGGGTGGCCGGCGGCGCCGCCGCCCGTGCGCCCCGCACACCCCGCCGCCGCGCCGCCGTTGCCTTGGTGTTTTCCCAATGGATTGAAATAACGCCGGTTTTTTCATCTTGTAAAATCCTGCGCGCCTGCTATATTGAACCATCGCAAAAGCGGCGCCTCCCGACGGGCGGCGGCACAGAAATGAACGCTTGCATCTTGAAGAAGAGATTTCCGAAGACTGCATCGGCCCGGATGCGGGCCGGCGCATGGTGTTTGTTGCCGGCGCTGGCGGGCGGCGCGGCGCAGGCCGCGACAACGCCGACCGCGGCGGCGCAGGCGGCGACGCCGACCGAAGTTCGCTTTCAGGAAGTTCGCAGCGCCTACATCGGCGTTGAAAGCCTGGTGGACCAACTCTGCACCGGCATTGAATGCGGCAAACGCCGCATCATTTACCGTCTGACCAACCCGCAGATAACGACCGCCTCCGGCAGCCGCCGCTTCCGCTTTGATGTTGAAGTGAAACTGTCGCCGGGCGAGACGCAGCCGGTTTCCTTCGGCGCGACCGGCATCAGCATCCGCTACAACACCGACGCCTTCGGCAGCGAGACCTTTGACGAATGCACCACGACCGACCTCGGCATGACGCCGAGGCCGCGCTATGTCCGCGTTATCAACAACTCGCGCGAAAATGTGACGACCTGGAGTTGGGGCAACCACGCCGAATTCACGACCGCGACCGAAACCGCCGGGGCCTCAGGCGCCGCCGACATGCCGTACGGAGAAATCGCGCCCGAATACCGCGGCCTGGTCCGCATTGAGTGCGATGTGGTGGATGCGACGCAGACGGCGGGCGTCGGCATGGATCCGCTGAGCTGGAACCAGTTTCAGAAATACACCGGCGACAAGCGCTACCGCCAGTATGCGGCGTTTGTCGAGAACAGCCTGGTCAATGTCGCCCTCGACGGCAGCCCGTATATACGCTCGGTGGATGTGTATTCCGGCCACCGCAAGGTCATCGTCGCATTGAACGAGGCGGTGAGCCAGGTGTCGGCCTCCGACTTCGCGCTGCAAACCGCCGGCGGCGCGGCGCCGGGCGTCAGCCTGGCCGGCGCGAGCAACGCGGCGCAGGCCGATGTCGTTGTATTCACGCTGTCCGCCGCGGCCTCGACCGATGTCGTCATCATCCGCCGCGGCGTTATCACCGGCCAGCGCAGCGGCCTGCCGATGGCCGCCACCGCGGTGGCGGCGGTGCCTGTGTATGACGCCGGCGTGCCGCGTGTCGTCGCGGCGTCGTTCACCGGCAACAACCGCGTTGTGCTGCAATTCAGCGAAGCGCTGGACGACACTGTTTCCGCGGACGACTTTGTGACGGAAGTGCTGAACCGTGACACCATCCGCGGCGCATCGGTGGCGTCGGTCGCGCACGACGGCAACACCGTTACGCTGGGCATCGCCGCCACCGGCACGCTGGTGCAGGGCGGCGTCGCGCGTTCGGCCAACGGCGCCGAGAAACTGCGGATACGCCTGGCCAGAAACTTTGTCGCCGATGTTCGGGACTTGACCGGCGTCGCCGCGGCCACGCACCAGTCGCTGACCGACGCGCTGCCGTTCACCGCCGATTCGGCGTCGGCGCAAGTGGCCGCCGACACCGTCGCGCCGCGCTTTGTCGGGCTTGGATACGCCGACGGCCAGAGCCGCCTGTGGCTGGCGTTTGACGAACCGGTTCGCATTCGCACCGCCGCCGACGCGCGCGCGCTGCCGGACGGCGCCGTGCTGTCGGGCTTTGAGGTGATACCGAATTACACCGGCGGCGCCGGCGACGCCGCGATTCGCGTGTTGCGCGCGCGCTACCGCGGCGGCGGCGTGGCGCTGGACCTTGCGCGCGGCATTGTCGCCGCCGATGCGTCGCTGTGGGTGCGCTACACGCCGCCCGCCGCCGGTCGCGCCGGCATCTACGACGCCGCCGACCCGCCCAACAAAATTGCGTCGGTGCGCGCCTTCCTGCTGCCGCGCAGCGTGGTTTCCGATTATGACAACGACGGCATTCCGGACGCGATGGAAGCGCGGCTTTACGGCGACCCGCTGTCAGCCGGCAACGCGGCGGCGCGCGATGTGCCGCGCATCACGCTGTCGCGCGCGGGCGTTGCGGGGGCACCTGCGGCGGTCGCGTATTCCGGCATTCGCGCCGGCGGCGCGGCGGCGCACCTGGGCGTGGCGACATCGGCCACCAACCTCGCCGCCTATTACCTGTCCGACACCTTCGGTTACAGCGGCGGCTATGCGGCGGGCGTGGAAGGCTACGGCTGCACCGGGCGGTTTCCGGTGAACTACGCGGCGCCGGTGGCCAAAGGCGGCTGCGCGGTGGTGGACTTCAACAACATTCGCGCGGGCGTTGAGCACCGCATCGGCTGGCTGGCGACCGCGCCGCTGTCCGGCTACTGGGCGGTGGCGGCGGACACTGCAAGCCGCCTGCCGGAGATGGTCATCCTGCGCGTGCCGGAATTCAACATGAAGCGCGCCAATGTGTTCCTGGCCGCTTCCGCCGCCGCCGATGCGACGGTTGGCGTGGGCGCGCGGCACGACGGCCCGGCGTCTTCGCAACCGCTGACGCCGGCGTTCAGCGGCGTGGCCGCGGGCGAACTCCCGTCGTCGCGCGAGCCGGACGCCTTTGATGTGTCGGTTGCGGGCGCGGCATCGGGCGTTGTCAGTTATGCGATAACCGGCGTGCGCGCGGGCGGCGCCGGCAAGTTGTGGCGCGCCGGCGATGCGCTGTCGTCGCTGACGCCGGACAAGTATTCGCTCGGCAAGATAACGCAAACCCGCGTGACGCGCCTTGCCGACGACAATCTGCCGCCGCTGTTTGGCCGCGCGGCGCTGTATGCGGTTTCCACCGCAAGCGCCAACGAACGCCACGCGGTGGCGGTGCGCGGCACGGAGAGTTACATCGCGCTGCTGCCGGTGGCGCACGGCAGGGCCGACACGGTGACGGCGGCGGAAGTGGTGGCGTGGAACGGGCGCAGCGCCAACCAGCCGCCCGCCGCGGGCAAGGCGATTGCCGTTGTCAGTTCGGCGTCGGCTCTGGCGGACGGCGGTTTGATACGCATTGTGTTCACGGCGGCCAACCCGCCGGCGACGCTGAGGAACAGCGTGTCGTTCAAGGTTGCGGCGTCTTCGGCGGGCGGCGCGGCGTCGGCGGTGCTGACCTGGCCGGTTGCCGACAGCGCCGATGCGATGGCATCGGTCAGCGGCGACGGCGACGGCGACGGCATTCCGGACGCGCGCGACCATTACCGTGCATCGGGCCGCGTGCCGGTTTCAGTGGCCCGCGGCGCCACCGGCTATCCCGACCGCAGTTCGGCGGGCGCCGACTTGTGGCACCACATTCAGCCGGTGCTGCCGGTGCACAGCGCGTCGGCGGGCGGCTTTGCGCTGCACGGCGGGCTGCTGTTCCACACCGGTTTCAGCGGCGACGGGCGGATACTGGCGCACCCGTTCTCCTTTCCCTCGCGCACGCCGCCGCTGGCGGGCAACCACCGGGCCGGCGTCGCGGTGCAGGCCAATTACTCCGACTTCTCGGCGTCTCTGGCGCGCGACGAGTTTGACGCGATGGTAACCCAACGCCGCCAGGACATCGCCGTGGTGCACAACTTCCGCGTGCACGGCGTGGACCCGGTTGTCGCGCAGGGCGGCGTGGCCGGCGGGCGCGCCGGCGTTGTCATTCCGCTGCCGCAATCGCTTTACCACCACCGCATCGTGTTCCCGATGCACTACACCGCCGCCGGCTGGACATGGCTGAACGCCGCCGCCGATGAAAGCGTCGCCGTCGGCTTCGCGCCGCTGCAAAACGGCGCCTGCCCCGACGACAGCGGCACGGCGAACAGCCCCTATCGCGACACGCTGGGCCGCCTCCAGTCCCTCAAACAAACCGGCGACGCCTGCATGGTGGCGTACCTGTCCGACGGCGGCCCCGTGGACAGCGACGGCGAGGTGAACGGCGCTGTGGAAGCGCTGATCGGGCTGTCGGTGGTTTCTTTCTGGTTTTAGATTTTTGCGGCGCGTGGCGGGCGCCGGGTTAACCGCCGTTTCTGCGAAAGCGGAACACCATCCGCCGCCACTCCTGCGGTTTTGCCAGTCATTCCCGCGTCCTTATCCGCCGTTCCTGTGAAGACAGGGAAGGTTGGCCTCTTTGTTTGGCCCGTTGTGGGGTTACGGGTCGGTCTGGATGGTGTCGGTGGGTGTGGCTGGCACTGCGCCTTCGAGGAAGACGCGCAGTCTGATGTAGGTGTCGGAGTCTCCGTCGTCGTCTCTTGTTC
>RKSI01000006.1 GCA_007570905.1 Gammaproteobacteria bacterium | reverse complement strand
CAGCGCCGACATGCTGAAGATGTTGATGTCGCGGCCGCGCTTTTTCATGGCTCATGCGAGCGCGGAGACGGTGAACTCGATGTTGCCCAAGCGCAAGGCATCGCCGGGCTGCACCGCCGCCGGGCAAAACGGCTTGATGCGTTTGCCGTTCAATCGCGTGCCGTTGGCCGAGTTTAAATCCTCGACCAACGCATGCTCGCCGCGCGCGCAGAACCGCGCATGGCGGCGGGAGATTTGCGCGTCATTCAACGGAATGTCCACCAACGCCGGTTCGCGCCCGATGCTGATTCCGATGGGCGCCGAGTTCAGCGCGTCCGCATCCACGCTGACGCGCAGAGGATGGCCGTTGCCGGAAAATCCAACCAACAACACTCCCGGCGCATGCGATTTCTTTGCGCCTTTCGCGCCGCCAACAGGTCGACCATGCTGTTCGTGCCCGCCGGTTGATGCGCCGCCTCGCTCGATGATTCGGCGGCTGTAACCCTCCACCACCCGCACGATACGCTCGCGCGGCCGGCGCAATGCCAACATGAAAATCAACAACAAGACAACAACAATCGCCGCACCCCACCACAGCATGCGCCGGCGGTTCTCCGCCGCGATTTGCGCGGCGTGTTGCGCCTGACTTCGCGCATCCGCCGCCGCACCCTGGGCTTGCTGCGCACTGTCTCTGGCCTCCGAGGCTTGGCTCTGCGCGTCCGCCGCCGCGCCTTGCGCTTGTTGCGCGCTGTCTCTGGCTTCCTCGTCGATGTTCGCCGCGGCCGACTCGCAAGCGGCGTTGTCGGCAAGATACGCAATGCCTTTCGCGTCGAGCGCACGCGTCAGCTCGCTGATGTCGGATGCAAACAACACGCCTTGCCCGGCCATCACGTCAATCACCCGGCCGGATCCATCGCGGATGATGCGCCCTGAGCCGCTGCCCTGTGTATTGATGCCCACCACCCGGCCGCAGGCATCGAACAACGGGCCTCCGCTGTTGCCGGGGTTGATGGCGGCCGAGTGCTGGATAATCCGTAGCACCACGCCGCGCCATGCACCGGTAAAAATCCGCCCGACGATTCCGTCTGTGACGGTGGCGTCCGTAGCCGTCCCGTGCTCATCGGCCAGAGCCGGAAATCCCATCGCATACACTGGCGCGCCTTTGACGATTTTTTCGACCGGCGCGGCGATTGTGGCGGGAGTAAGCGCGGCGCCGGACACGCGCAACACCGCCAAATCCAATTCCGGCGACTGCCACACCACCGTCGACTGCAACAAGTCGGTGGAGTTGCTTCGCAACACACTAATGTGCCGTGCGCCGTCGATGACATGAAAGTTGGTGGCGACATCGCCGTTCGCGTTCAGCACGAATCCGGTACCGGTGCCGTATTCCTCCCCAAGGTCGGCGACGATTCGCACCACGCTTTGCTCAACTCGAGCGACATCGAAGTCGGCATGCGCAACGCCGGCCATCACCGCCGACAGCGACGCGCACAACGCCGCCGCGCCAAACTGCAACCGTCGCCGGCGCCGCGCCGCGGCGGAAAACTTACCTCGACGCGACGACGGCGCAGGCCCCGGCACAGGAACAACCCCTAAGTCGCCAAACCGCGCCGCTTGAGTTGCTCCCGCTCCCACGCGAGCGCAGCCTCGCGGGTGGTGCGATAGCCCACCTGTTTGATATGCCCTCTGCTCAGGCCCGGCTCTTGACGATGCTCCGCTTCACGGCGCTCCAAATCATTGGTAACGCCGGTATGGACAATCTTGTTGCCCTTTTTGAAGTGGTATTTGTAGGTATCTCTATAGGTCGGCATGGGTCGACTCCTCCTGCGAAAAGTTGATGATGGCGTTGGCGATTTGCACGAACTTGATGATATCAAGATGCGCGCGAGTATACCTGCCTCTGTTGGCGCTGCGCACGGTTATTCTGTCAATATACACCTGTTTGACATTGGTTTTCCGTTTTGGGCTCGGGTCTTTGCGCGGCGACTTATACGGCAGAATTTCCTCGGCGTGAATCACGGCATTGCAAGCCCGCCGAAAGGTCAGCGGCTCTTTTCCACCCGGAAAACTGGGCCAGTATTCCCCACAACGCTTTTTGTTGAAAGACTCTTTGTGGCGCCCCATGCCGTCCAGCAAACCGCGCATTGCGGTCGCCACCCAGAGCATCAATCTGCCGACTTCGTTTTCGTAGAACGTCTGCGTCCAGTCAGTCATGTTGGGCACTTCTGTGATTTCTTTGTCAGCCAACAGCAGTCCCATCACGAGATACAAATCGCGGCGCAGAGTCGACATATCGATTATCGGTTTGTCCGGTTTCATGGCATCAAGTTCCTCAGGCTTGGTGCGTGGTTTACGGATGTCGAATTATAACAGATGGGCATGACAACTCTGGGCGGTTTTACGCCACATACACGACCTTGAATTCGATGTCGCCGAGCGCGATGCGGTCGCCGGCTTGGATTGCGGCCGGCGCATGCGCTTCCAATCGCCGCGCGCCGATGCGCGTGCCGTTGGCGGACTTTAAATCTTCCAACATCAGTTGGCCGTCAGCGAAAAAGATACGACAGTGTTCGCGCGAGACGGCCGGTGATGCCACGACAACATCGCAGGACTCCGGGTTGCGGCCGATGCGCACGCCTTGCGCTGCGGCTTGCAACAGCGCGGCGGAGAGGTAGAAATCCGCGGCTGCCTCGGCGGGGGAATCGGCGGCGAGTTTGTCACCGGATACCGCGGCGACCTTCGCGTCAATTTCATCGCCGAAATCCCCCGCGGTTTCGCCGCCGGCATCATCGGCGATAACGGTAAACGACCAGCCCGGCCGGCTGCCCGGGTCCGGGCCTTGCGCTTGGCGCGCGGCTTCTTCGGCCTTGGACTCGGCCGCCGCCACCCGCCGGCGCGCGGCGCGGCCGCGGCGGATGAAAACGAGCAGCGCCAACAGCGCCAACAATCCGGCCACGCCGACGCCGATGATTAAGTTGCGG
>RKSI01000105.1 GCA_007570905.1 Gammaproteobacteria bacterium | reverse complement strand
TTGTAATCGCGGTGGACAACGGCATTGACAATGGCTTCGGCCACAACCTCGCGCGGGATTTCGTATTCGACCGGGGCCTGCGGGCCATGTTCACGGGTGCCGACGCTGAGGTTGATTTTGGACATAACAAAGTCAATCGCCTGATCCACGAGCTCAAAGGCGGTTCCCTTGTAAACCTGGTGAGAGGGAATGGGCTTGGCAATTTCAGTGCCGTGGAAGTGAGCGCATTTGACCTCGGAGGGCAATATGAAGCGTTGCGGGTGTTTCCCGAATAGCAGGACAGCGGCGTTGGTGGGTGTGTCGCCGTCAAGCAAGTTAAGGTGGGTAAGCACCTCCTCGATTTCAGACTCCGCAGAAAGCGGGAAGTTGCGGGCTTTGCCAGCATGCCGGACAAAGCGGGCGATGGCTTCCGGTTCGAGATCGTCGAGGCTTGCTTTGCGGGCGGAGCGAGCATCCCAAGGGGTATCGTTGATTACGCCAATAGACTCCAGATGCTCAATCAGACTGGCATAAACAGCCGACTGCAACTCTGCATAATTCTTGAAGCAACGGCGAATTAACTGGCTGTCGCACTCACTAATCAATTTTTTCATTTTCGGATGCCTGTCATCGTCGGTCGCACCTTTGACAAAAATCAGGCGGGTTTTCCCGAGACGGGTGGCCTCGTTGAATTCGATATGAGTGGGAGAAAGACCGTCCTCGTTCTCATGGCCATATTGATTGCCGAAAAGGCCGAGATAAAGATCGCATGTGTTAACTTCGTCAAGATAGACGGCATCGGGGTGATGGTCCGAGGCGGGCACATCGCGCTCGAAAAGAAAGGTTTCATAATGACGCGACAGCATTCGATCGCCGGCAAGGTATTCTCCCAGGCTTTTGCGCTCCCGGGCGAACTCTTTCTGCACACTGCTGATGAAGATATGCTGTCTCATGCTTCAATATCCAACTTGTTCAGAACCCTTTTCAATGCCCTGTTGCTCCGGCGTGCCTCCGCACCCACCGCTTTCAACTCCGCCACAATCTCCTTGGCAAGCAGTGTGCCGGGGCGCATCCTGTGCTCCGCGAATACTGCAGCCGCGTCCCATATCCAGGACTCAAGCGATTTGACTTTTCCGTTGTTCTTTGCCATCGGTTTGCGGGCCTGCACACGCGCCGTCAGGCCGTGCCCAGGCGCAGGAAGTGGCGGCGGTAGTGTTTTAGTTCTTCCACCGAGCCGCGGATGTCGCTGAGGGCGCGGTGGCTGGCGCTGTTGTCTTTGCGGGCGGTGATTTCGGGGCGCCAGCGTTTTGCCAGTTCCTTGATGGTGCTGACATCGAGGTTGCGGTAGTGGAAGAAACTTTCGAGTTCCGGCATCAGGCGCGCCAGGAAACGCCGGTCCTGGCAGATGCTGTTGCCGCACATCGGCGACTTGCCGCGCACGGCGTGGCGCCTGAGGAAGTCGAGCGTGCGGCTTTCGGCCTCGGCGCAGTCCACGCGGCTTGCGCGCACTTCATCCGCGAGGCCGGATGCGGTATGATGTTCGGCGTTCCAGCGGTCCATGCCGTCCAGAACCGAGTCCGGCTGGTGTATCACCAGCGCCGGGCCTTCGACGGGATTTCCAAGATGTTTGTCGGTAACCAGCGTCGCAATTTCAAGAATGACATCGGTGGCCGGGTCCAGCCCCGACATCTCAAGGTCTATCCACACCAGATTGGATTCATCGGATTGCATAAACGCTATTTTATCGGAAAAACCGGGAAACGCCGGTTTGTCGCGGCCATCGCGCTGTCGGCGCTGTCGGCACTGCCGGCGCACGGCGGCGCCGGCGAGCACCGCGACGCGCCCGCGCACTACCGGGCGGCGTGCGTTGAGTGCCACGCGCAGATGGTCGGCGGCAACGGCGAACTGCTGTACACCCGCCCAGACCGCCTCGCGCGCAACCGCGCCGAACTGCGCGAACGCATCGCCTATTGCCGGAGGCGACTGGAATTGCGCTGGAGCGACGCGCAGATACGCGAAACCGCCGACTACCTGAACGAACACTTTTACCATTACACGGAATGAAGATTGCGGGCGGTGTCGGCAGCAGCGCCGGCAGTTTGAACACGCGCCTTTGCCGCTGCGCGGAATACGACCGCAGGCAATCTCGCCGGCGGTGCCGGCAGTTTGAACGCGCGCCTTTGCCGCCGCCGGAATTGCGCCCCGCGCTGTCCGGAATAAACCGCCGCCCGAACCGGCATTTATGCGTCAAGTCAGCACGCGCACATATTCCGCGGGGCTGATGACGCCGTCGCGCAGCAGTTTCTGGCCGGCTTCCTGCAGACTGCACAGGCGGCGTTCGTTGATTTGCTGCGTCACTTTCGCTGGCGCCGCGCTGTATGCGGAGACGGCGCGGCGCAGGTCTTCGTCCATCATCACCATCTCGTAAATCGCACAGCGGCCGGCGTGGCCGGTGTGGTGGCAATGCGCGCAGCCGCGCCCGCGGTGCAGTTGCGCCGCGACCAGCGCCGGCGGCAGCGGCGGCAGCGCCTGCGCCGGGCACGGTTCGCGGCAATGCGGGCAGATGGCGCGCACCAGGCGTTGCGACACCACCAGCGTCAGCGCCGCGCCGACCAGGTATTCCGGCAAGCCGATGTTGACCAGCCGCGTAATCGTGCCGGCGACGCTTGCGGTGTGCAGCGTGCTCATCACCAGATGACCCGTCAGCCCGGCCTTCATTGCGATGTCGGCGGTTTCAAGGTCGCGTATCTCGCCGACCAGAATCACTTCCGGGTCCTGGCGCAGAAACGCGCGCAGCGCGTCGGCAAAACCGAGGCCGATGCTTTCGCGCACCTCGACCTGGTTGATGCCTTCAATGCGCCGCTCCACCGGGTCTTCCGCCGTCAGGATGTTGATGCCCTCGCCGCCGGGTGCGCCACCGGGTGCGCCGCCGAGTTCGCCGCCGGGTTCACCATTAAGTTCGCGCAGCGCCGCATACAGCGTGGTTGTCTTGCCGCTGCCGGTCGGGCCGGTTACCAGTATCATGCCCTGGCTCATCCGCAGCGCGCGGCGGAACAGCGCGAGTTCGGCGCCGCCCATGCCGAGATGGTCGAGCGCCGAATCAAAACCGCCGCTGTCGAGTATGCGCAGCACGATGCGCTCCCCCGAAATCAGCGGCACCACCGAGACGCGAACATCGGCGGCGCCGTGCTCGCATGAGAACGAGAAGCGCCCGTCCTGCGGCAGGCGGTGTTCGGCGATGTCCAGTCCCGCCAGCAACTTGATGCGGGTGGAGACGCTGGTGTATTCATTGAACAGGAACGCGCCGGTCTCGATGCGGCGCAAAACGCCGTCCAGCCGGTAGCGCAGGCGCGCGCAGTGTTCATATTTTTCAAGGTGCGCGTCGCTCGCGCCGAAGGCGACGGCCTGGCGCAGCATCTGCTCGACAAACACCACCGCCGACGCCTGGCCGGTCAGCGTCAGACGCCGCGCGGCGGGCGCCGCGCCGTTGGCGCGACGCTTCGCCGCGCCGTTGACCGCGCCATTTGCGGCACGCGGCCTGCCGTTGCCGAAGCCGCGCCGCCGCCGGCCCGCGCAGCGCCCTTCGCCGCGCCCTTCGCCAAACTCTTCGCCAAACGACAACTGGGCGCCGCTGCCGGGCCGCGGCCTCGCGCCATTCGCCGCGCCCTTCACTGCATTCTTCACTGCACAATCTCCGGCAGAATGAACACCAGCAACTCGCGCACATCGCGTTCGGCGGCGTTGCGCCGGAACAGGCCGCCGAGCAGCGGCAAACTGCCGGCAAGCGGCACGCGGTTCACCGAATCCACCCGCGTATCAAGGCGGATGCCGCCGATGACGACCATGTCGCCGTCGGCGACCAGCAGGCGGCTTGCGATTTCGCGGCGCGTGATGGGCGGGTTTTGCAGGCGCGTGTCCACCGTGTCCTTGTTAATCTTGACATCAAGCATCAGGTGTTCGTCGCCGATGACGGTCGGCGTCACCGCAAGGCGCAAACCCGCCTGCTTGAATTCGGTGCGCGTGCCGTCCTGCGAAACCGTCTGGTACGGCACCTCGTCGCCCTGAAAGATGACCGCCGGCTGCTTGTCCAGCGTGAACACGCGCGGGTTGGAGATGATGCGGCTTTTGCCCTCGTTCTCCAGCGCGGTCAATTCCAGCCGGATGCGCGGCTTGCCGAAACGCAGGCCGAGACCGGCGGCGGCGCCCGCCACCGGCAGATTGACGAACGGGCCGCCGCCGTCGGTGCCGCCGCCGCCGCTGCCGCGGAAGATGATGCCCTGCTCGCGGCCCAGCCGAACGCCGAGGCTACGTTCAAAGTCTTCGCCGGCTTCCACGATGAACGCCTCAATCAGCACCTGGCGGTGGCGCGTGTCCACTTCCCGGATCAGCGACGCGGCCAGCGCGATGTCGCGCTGCGCGCCCTTTACGACCAGCGAGTGGCTGCGTTCATCGGCGACGACGACGGCACGCGCCTGCCGCTTGTCGGCGCCGTCCTGGTGCAGCAGCGCGTCCAGCAGCGGCTTGACTTCGCCGGGGCTTGAAAAGTTAAGCCGAAACAATTCAACCTGCTTGCGCGCGCCGTGCGCGTTGTTGTCGCCGGGCGCCGCGCCGCGCCGGTGCACGCGAATCAGGCGTCCGTGCGGCTGCTCGCTCAGCGCAAGACCGTGCTGGCCGGCGGCAAGCGCCAGCGCGTCGCGCCAGCCGACGGCGTCGAGGCGCAGGCTGAGCGGCGCCTTGATGCCGGCATCGGCGACGATGTTGTAGTTCGTCGCCTGCGACAGCATCCGCGCAAAAACCGGCAACGGCACGCGCTCAAGACGCAGCAGCAGCGGCGTTGACGAGGATGCGGAAATTGGCGACGCCGGCAATATCGTCACGCGCGCGGCGGCGTCTTCGCAGCAGGCGCTTGCCGATGCGCTGTTCGTCGCGGGCGCGGCGCCGTGCTCGCGCACGAATGTCTCTTCGGCAATCAGGTGCTGCGTGGACGCGGCGTCCAGCGCGGGCACGGCGTCCGGCAGCGGCGCGCAGGCGGTTGTCAGGCAGGCGGCGGCGCAGATGCCGGGCAAGGCAAACCGCAAAGCAGACCGCCGCGCAAGCGGTCTGGTGAATGGCCTTGCCGACTGCATCATCGCGTGCGGATAAAACCATGTCCGGCGCCATATCCGGCGACATGTCCAGCCAACGGCGTTCGCCGCAAACCGCGCGTGCACAAACACCGGCGACGGTGATTCACGCCATCTTGCCGTCTGTTGAACCAACTGCATCATCGTCTCCGCCTCAAAATACATTCGGCAAACGGCGTTCGCCGGAAGCGGTGCGGACATAAACGCCGTCGGCGGTGATTTTCACCACCTCGGCCTCGTCGCGGCCAATGGTGTCGCCTGCGCGAACCACGCGGAAATCGCCCGCCGGCGTGCGCAGCGCGGCCAATGCGCCGGTGCGTGATGTGCCGGGTGCCGTGCCGGGCGCGCTTTGCGCGCCGCGCCGCGGGGCGTTCTGCGGGGCGCTTTGCATTAGCAAAATGCCGTGCACTTCATAATCGTCCACGGCGTAACCGCGCAGCGGACCGGAATGCGCCGTTTCATCGCCGGCGGCAAAAGGGTCGCGCGCAGGCTGCGCCCACGAAGTCAGAAACACGCAGGCCAGCAATGCGGCGACAACGGGGCGCGCCGTGTTTGTCATTGTTCCGCTCCCTCTCGCAAACTTTCCCGCATCTCTTCTTCCGTTCCGTTGAACCGGTAAAACGAGAGTTTTACATCGGCGGACAATCCGGCGCCGGCGCTGTCATTGGCGGCGGCGTCGCGCATCAGGCGTTCGCCCGCGACATGCACGATGACCGGGCGGTATGACGCCAGCGCGCGTTTGAACGCGAGGTAGTTGAAATAGCCGCCTTTCAGTTTCCAGGCCGTTTGCGCGTGCAGAAACAGCGGCCCCGGCGGGCGTTCGGCGGCGCTCCATCTGCCGGCGCCGTCCATGCCGACGACGCTCAGGCCGTAACGCCGCGCAAGACGGTTCAGGTCGCGGTGCACGCGGCGCAGCGGCGTCTCGCCGCGCAAACCGTGCAGCACCGACAGGCAGGAACGCTGCAGCGCGCCGGCGGATTGCTCCGTGTCATGCGCGCGGCGGCGCGCGGCGGCGATGCGCTTCGTCAATTCCGGTATTGCGGCTGCCTGCGCGCGCGCCTGTTCGTTGGCCAGCGCCGCCGGATAGATGAAACCGAAGAAATAAACCGACAGCGCCGCCGCGCAAACCACCG
>RKSI01000201.1 GCA_007570905.1 Gammaproteobacteria bacterium | reverse complement strand
CCGTCGCGCACCCGCAAATGGGGGACATCTAATCCCTTGCGGAGCAAACTCGCTTATCTTGAACGCATGGGCATAGATGTCTATGCCCGCCGCGAGCACGCGCCCGCGCCCGCGCAGGCCGCCGCGCCGGCGCCTGCGCCCGTTGCGGCGCCCGCGCCCGCGGCCACAACCGCCGCCACGCCTGAAACGCCGCCGGCAACCGCGCCGGCGCCCGCCGCTGCGCCTGAAACAGCACCAACACCTGCACCCGCCGCCGCACCGCCGCCCGCGTCCGCACCCGCCTCCGCAACAGCGCAAAAAGACATGCCCGCCGGCGCCTGGCAAACACTGAAACAGGAAGTCAGCGTCTGCCGCCGCTGCCCGCTGCACGAGACGCGCACGCAAACCGTGTTCGGCGTCGGCGCGGAAAACGCCGACTGGATGCTGATAGGCGAGGCGCCCGGCGTTGAGGAAGACCGCCGCGGCGAACCCTTCGTCGGTCGCGCAGGCCAGTTGCTGGACCGCATGCTGAAGGCCGTCGGCTTTGCGCGCGAAGAGGTGTATATCGCCAATGTCGTCAAATGCCGCCCGCCCGACAACCGCAACCCGGCGCCCGAAGAAGTCTTGCAGTGCGACGACTACCTGCGCCGCCAGATTGAACTCATCCGCCCGCAAATCATCATCGCGCTGGGCGGCGTCGCAATGTCGGCGCTGCTGAACGAACAGACGCCGGTCGGCAAGATGCGCGGGCGCGTCCACACGCTGCCCGGCGCCGACATCCCGGTCGTCGTAACCTACCACCCGGCCTACCTGCTGCGCGCGCCGACGCAAAAACGCGCCGCATGGGAAGACCTGCAACTGGCGTGCCGCACCGTCGGCAGGGAACTGAAATGAACGCGCCCGGTGTTTCCCCGCGCCCGATGCGCGAAGACGACCTTGACGCCGTCTGCGCCATTGAACGCCGCGTGTTTGACTTTCCGTGGAACCCCGGCGTGTTCCTCAGTTGCCTGCAAGAAGGCTGCGAGTGCCGCATCCTGGAACGCGGCGACCGCATCGTCGGCTACGGCGTGATGTCCGCAGGCGCCGGCGAATGCCACCTGCTGAACCTGTGCACAGACCCGGACTTCCGCCGCCGCGGCCATGGCCGCGCGCTGCTGCGCTTCCTGCTGGGCGTCGCCGTGCGCCGCGGCGCCGTGCGCGCGATACTGGAAGTGCGGGCCGACAACCCGGCGGCGCAAAACCTGTATTTGTCCGAAGGCTTCAACCGCATCAGCAGGCGCAGGAATTACTACCCGTCAAGCGGCGGACGCGAAGACGCCGTCGTGCTGGCGCGCGTGCTGTAACCGCGTGCTGCAACCATGACCGCCCTGCGCCCGCCCCCGGCTTCTCCGCACAGACACGCGGCCATCCCGCCGCGCACACTGTAACCACGCCGCGCACGGATCAGGCGCATGGACTACCTGCCGCTGTTCCTGAAACTGAAGGGCAGGCCGGCGCTGGTCGTCGGCGCCGGCGAGGTGGCCGCGCGCAAGGCGCGCCGTCTGCTGGAAGGCGGCCTGTCGCTGAGCGTCGTCGCCCCGGCCATCTCGCCGTCCATGCAAGACGCCGCGCGCGCCGGCGACTGCGCCATCAAGCAGCGCCCGTTCACGCCCGCCGACCTGTCCGGCATGGCGCTGGTCGTCGCCGCCACCGACGACCCCGCCGTCAACCGCCGGATAGCCGAACAATGCGCCGCGCTGGACATCCCCGTCAATGTCGTTGACGAACCGGACCGCGGCAATGTCATTTTCCCGTCGCTGATAGAACGCGCGCCGATACGCATCGCCATCTCCACCGACGGCGTGTCGCCGCTGCTGTCGCGGCTGCTGAAATCGCACCTGGCCGGCTGCATTCCGGCGGCCTACGCGACGCTGGCCGGCCTTGCCGCTCGCTACCGCCCGAAGGTGAAGGCGCGCTTCGCCGAGCCGCGCGAACGCCGGAGATTCTGGGACAAGGTGCTGCGCGGGCGCGTCGCCGACCAGGTGTTCGCCGGGCGCCTGCCGCAGGCCGAGGCCGAACTGCAAGCGTTGCTGAACGCCGGCAACGGCGCCGCCAACACCGGCGAGATTTACCTCGTCGGCTCCGGCCCCGGCGACCCCGACCTGCTCACCATCAAGGCGCTGCGCCTGATGCAGCAGGCCGATGTGGTGCTTTACGACCGCCTCGTGTCCGACTCCATCCTGAAACTGCTGCGCGACGATGTGGAAAAAATCTACGCCGGCAAGGAACGTGCCCGGCACGCGATGCCGCAGGAGCGCATCAACGCGCTGCTGGTGCGCTTCGCGCAGGAAGGGCGCAAGGTGCTGCGGCTGAAGGGCGGCGACCCGTTCGTGTTCGGGCGCGGCGGCGAGGAAATTGAGACGCTGATGGAGCGCAACATCCCGTTCCAGGTGGTGCCGGGCATCACCGCGGCGCTCGGCTGCGCGTCGTACGCCGGCATTCCGCTGACGCACCGCGACCACGCCCAGGCGTGCATCTTCGTAACCGGCCACCTGAAAGACGGCAGCGTGCGCCTTGACTGGGAAATGCTGGCGCGCCCATCGCAGACGCTGGTGTTTTACATGGGCCTGGTCGGCCTGGAAACCATCTGCGCCGAGTTGGTGCGCCACGGCCTGCCGCCGCAAACGCCCGCCGCGCTGGTGATGCGCGGCACGCTGCCCGACCAGCGCGTGCTGCTGGGCGACCTTTCCAGCCTCGCCGCACTGACAAGCGACTGCGAGGTGTCACCGCCGACACTGCTGATGGTCGGCGAGGTCGTGCGTTTGCATGACAAACTGCAATGGTACGGCGTGGACAGAAATGTGGAGGCGGGGGTGTAGGGGCTTTGCGCCCCTGCCCACTATTTCCGCAGAAGCAGTAGAACGCCACTTGCTGCCATTCCTGCGAAAGCGGAAGTCCGGTTTTCAGGCAGTTACGGGTCGGTCTGGATGGTGTCAACGGGTGTTGTGGGCACCGCGCCTTCGAGGAAGACGCGCAGTCTGATGTAGGTGTCGGAGTCTCCGTCGTCGTCTCTTGTTCGCAGGGTGGCCCATCGGGGTTCGCCGAGTCTTGCGGCGGCATCGGAGGAGATGGACGGGGACAGGCGTATCCAGTGGGACGGGCCGAGGTCGTTGTCGTAGTCCAGCGAGTGGATGATGATTTCTGTTGAGGTGGCGTTTTCCATGATGGTTGCGCTGGCGGGCCAGATGTTGCTGGGGTTGTCGCCGAGGCGATAGAACAGGTGGCTGATGTCGCCGCCTCGCCTGCTCGTTCTTGCGTTCAGAAGGACGCGCACATCGGACACGGCCATGCGGTCCAGTTGGATGGTTGCGGTGGCGGTTGGGGCGGTTGCTGCCATGTTGCTCTGGGTGATGGTGCGGGGGAAGACGCTGATGGTCATGATGGGGGTGTCACGGTCTTCTATCGTCAGGGTGGCCGGCAGGGGCAGTGCCTCTCGCAGGATGTGGGGGTTGTCGGTGGTGATTTGCAGGTGAATGGTTTTGTCGGGGCCGTTGTAGCCCGGCTGTTCCGTTGTCCGGATGGTGAAGGTGGCGGAAGTGGCGCCGGGTGTGGTGGTGATGGGGTCGGGCAGTGTGTAGTCTTCGCCTTCGGCGGCGGTGCCGGCGCCGGTGGCGGTGGTGGTGAATTGTGCGGTGCTGATGAGCGGGTCGCTGAACCGGATGGTGGCGGTTGCGGTGTCTCCTTCGGCAACGCGCGCGGGTATGTGCAGGGTTGGTCTGATGCCGTCGCTTTGCAGTGTCATGGTTGCGGTGCGCCTGATGCCTTCGTAGTGGGTGGTTGAGAGGTGCCGGTTTACCGAGACTTGCAGCATCACTTCACTGCCGCTGGTTCCTGCGGCGCGGACGGTCATTCTCTGCGGGATGTGCCAGTTGGCGGAAGTGAAGGTCAGTGTGGAGGGTGTGACGACGGCGTCGGCGCCGGAGAGCATGACGGCGTCGCCTTGCAACACCACAACCTGGCCGGACGAGGGCCGGACGGGTTCTCTTGTCAGTGACAGGTCAATGTAGCCGCTGGTTCCTTCGGCGATGGTGGTTTGCGAAGAATGAATGCGAATGCCGGGTGTTGCGACGGAATAAAGGGCGTTTGCGATGTTCAGGGCGCCGCCGGAGGCGACGGTGTCTGTGGTCGGGACGCCGTTTTCGTCTCTCAGTTTGAATGTATCGAAACGGTCCACGGTATCGAGCAGCGCACTGCGCACCTCGGCGACGATCAAGTCCGGCTTAAAGGACCACAGCAGGGCGGCGGCGGCGGCGACATGAGGGGCTGCCAAGGAAGTTCCAGAACCAGGTTCGATTTGTCCGCGTCTGGTGAAGACGAAGGTTGGGACGCTTTCAGCAGGTGCGTACAAGTCAGCTATTATGCTGCCGTAGCTGGACTCATATACTGCATCAGGACGAGTAGTACCCACCCAGCGTTCTCGTTTATCTTTGCTTTGTCCCGCGACAACAATGATGTTATCAAGGTCATAACAAGCCGGTGTAGGCAATCGCTCTGGATGGTTATTGTAGTTTATCCCATCATTTCCGGCTATCGGGACGAGCAGAACTCCTTCCGCCTCAAGTTGTTTCAGAGTCATGTGCTCCATACATTGATGTCCTATTCTCCTTTCCGCACATTGCATGGACGATAATTCGGAGATTGCGACCCCGGAGTCGCAATCTCCAAAGCCATCAATGGATATCTGACTGTAGTTGATGGCCCGGATGTTGACGCCTCTGCGCCGCATTTTAAGGATGTAGTTATAGCCATCCATTGACAGGCCATCGTTCAAAAGCATCAACTTGATATTCCAGGCGACGCCTGCAATCCCATTGTTGTTGTTTCCGCGGGCGCCGAGAACGCTGGCAACCACCGTGCCATGCCCGGTCCGAACATCTCCTGATCGAAAATTTCCCAGATAGCCGTCACTTCTTCCATTGAAAAAGTAACAGCCGTGGATGTCATCCGTGCAGCCGTTGTTGTCGTTGTCTATGCCATCGCCTGCAGTTTCGCTGCTGTTGACCCACAGATTGGGGCGTAACTCGGGGTTGTTGACATCAAATCCAACGTCGGCCACTACGACCACGACACTGTCGCTGCCGGTAGTGTAGGTCCACGCTTCCGGGGCGTCCACATCCACATCGTTGACCGGGTTGTGCAAGTTGGTTTGTTCCCTGAAACCGGGGTCGTTTGGCCTGGTTCCGGATGGCAGGGAGCCTGGTACTCTGTTGCCGCTGTAATCCATGCCGACATAGTCCACCGACGGGCCTTGCTGGATAATTTCCAGCAGCCAGTCTGCATCCCATGCGGCGGGAATTTCTACGGTGGAGATGTCCAGTTGATCGAGGTAGGTTGTGCGAACTTCTTCCATTTGGGAGAGTATCGCCATCGGGCCATTAGCGGGTTCTGGCGCACCGGGTAGGCGCTTGACCAGCAGTTTCTGGCGTTTGGTTTTTTCATCAAGCAGGTGTTCGGGAATGGTTTTGATGTTTTGCAGGATGGGGCGGAAGTCTTTTTTGTATGGTGTTTGTGTGGATGTTGTGATTTCGCTGCGCGGCGGTGCGGAAGATTCGGCCAGCAGTATCATCATCAGGGCGACAACAGCCCCCCCGATGAACCATCGGATATTCTTTGTTTTCCATGGAATTGTCATGCTGGAAGCCGCCTCCAACCGGCGAAAAACGCCGATTTTTCAATAGGTATGATATACCATGCCGAAGGGCGGTCTCTATGGTAATATCGGCCATCGGTATGAACGGGACATCCATATGAAACCGACTCTTGCAGCAGCGAGACTGCTTTCTATATTAGCGGCATGGGCAATCCTGCCGCTTCCGGCGCCCCTGCATGGTGCGTCGCCCGGTTTTCCCTTTGCCGAAGACTTTCAGTCCCAGTCTCTGTTAAGCACTCAGACCACTGCGCGCTGGACCAACAACGGTGTAACATAGGGGCGGAGATAACCCAATGGAAACCATACTGCTGATTATGATGCTGACGGGCCGCGCGCATGCGCTGCAAGCGGGGGAGGCGGCGCCGGATTTTGCGTTGCCGGACCAGCATGGCGAGATACACCGCCTGGCCGATTACCGCGGCGAGTGGCTGGTGCTGTATTTTTATCCGAAGGACGACACGCCGGGCTGCACCACCGAGGCGTGTTCGTTCCGCGATGACATCGTGCAGATACGCGACCTCGGCTGCAAGGTGGTCGGCGTCAGCACCGACAGTCCGGAAAGCCACGCGAAGTT
>RKSI01000093.1 GCA_007570905.1 Gammaproteobacteria bacterium | reverse complement strand
CGATTGCGGCGGTGCCGCTGACATCGGGCTTTGTGTCGCAGACGCTGATTGGCGAGGCCGCGCGCGGCGCCGCGATGACCTGGACCTGGCTGCTGCTGGCGGCGGCGTCGGCGGGCGTCTTTCTGCACGCCGGCATCAAGTTTCCGTGGTTTGTGTTTTTCCGCAGAAAGCCCGCCGGCGACGAGCCGGACGACCCGCCGGTCAATATGCAACTGGCGATGATTTTCTTCGCGGTGCTGTGCCTTGTGGCCGGCGTGTTTCCGTCGCTGCTTTATGCGCTGCTGCCGCACCCGGTTGATTACGCGCCCTACACCGGCACCCATGTCGCGGCGCAACTGGAATTGCTGCTGCTGTCGGCGCTGGCGTTTTTCGTGATGCTGCCGCTGATGAAGCGCGCGCCGGCCATCAGCCTTGACACCGACTGGTTTTACCGCAGGTTGCCGGCGCTGCTCGGCGCCCTCGCCGCGGCGCCCGCGGCGGCGCTGCGCCGCGCCCGCGCCGCGCGCCCGCCGCGCCGCGCACCGTGGCCGGCGCTGTCGGCGCTGGCGCAGCGCGACCCCGCGCGCCTGTCGGTCTTCATCGCCGTCGTCCTCGCCGCCGTCGCGGCGCTGCTGCTGCTGCATTACTGACGGGCCGGTTTGGGCGTTACAATGGGCGCAACGGGCGGCATGGAGAATAACCCTGTGAACATCAAGAACACAATTCTGGCGGTGTGCGCCGTTGGTGGCTGGGGGCTGGCTGTGGTGCTGGTGGCGCAGTTGCTGTCGGGCACCTTTGACGGGCGCGTGTGCCGCAGCGGTTGCGTGCTGGCGCTTTACTGGGCCGCGTTCGGCGTGACCGCCGCCGGGCTGGTGTTCGGCGCGGCGGTGTGGCGCGAGATTGGCGGCGGCGCGGCGGCGCGGGCGGCGATGGGCGCGCTGGCGCTGCTGATGGCCGTCTTTGCGGTTACGATGGCGGTCGGCGTGTTCGGCTGAATCACACTTCGGCGTATCTGGAAAACCGGCCAAGCCAGCGCTCAATCAGTTTGTCGGCGCGCTGCGGGTGGCGCTCGAGGAAGCCGTCGGCTGTTTGCAGCACCCGGCGTATCTGCGCGGCGTCCTGCGACAGGTCGGCGACGCGGAAATGAATCTGCCCGGCCTGGCGCGTGCCGAGAATCTCGCCGGGGCCGCGCAGCCGCATGTCTTCGGCGGCAATCTCGAAGCCGTCGCCGGATTTTCGCATCACGCCGATGCGCCGCGCCGCTTTTTCCGACAGCGGCGGCGCATAGATGAGCACGCAGGTGCTCTGGCGCTCGCCGCGCCCGACGCGCCCGCGCAACTGGTGGAGTTGCGCCAGGCCGAGGCGCTCGGCGTTGTCGATGATCATCAGCGTCGCGTTCGGCACATCCACGCCGACCTCAACGACGGTCGTCGCCACCAGCACATTGATTTCGCCGGCCTTGAAGGCGCGCATCACCGACTCCTTCTCGTCGCCGCCGAGGTTGCCGTGTATCAG
The DNA here is from genome assembly GCA_007570905.1 of Gammaproteobacteria bacterium. GTDB lineage: Bacteria > Pseudomonadota > Gammaproteobacteria > Poriferisulfidales > Oxydemutatoraceae > Oxydemutator. The sequence goes on along the minus strand of RKSI01000093.1, from coordinate 4,759 downwards.
CCCCAGTTTGAAGCCGGGCATGACGCCGCTCAGATAACGGTGGCTTTCCTCGGCGGCGCGGCATTGCAGCGATTCCGACTCCTCAATCAGCGGACACACCCAGTAGGCCTGCACGCCGTCGCGGCATGATTCGTGCAGGCGCGCGATGACCTCGTCGCGGCGGCGTTCCGGCAGCGCCACGGTCCTGATTTGCTTGCGTCCGGGCGGCAGCGCGTCTATCACCGAATAGTCGAGGTCGGCGTACATCGTCATCGCCAGACTGCGCGGAATGGGCGTCGCCGTCATGATCAACTGGTGCGGTTGGCAGCCGCCGCGCGCGCCCTTTTCCTTCAGCAGCAGGCGCTGGTGCACGCCGAAGCGGTGCTGTTCGTCCACCACAATCAGCGCGAGGCTGGAAAACTCGACCGCCTCCTGAAACAGCGCGTGCGTGCCGGTGACCAGTTGCGCCTGGCCCTGGCGTATCTGCCGCAGCACCGCCTGGCGCGCGCGCGCCTTGTGCCGCGCCGACACCGTGCAAACGCGCACGCCGAGCGGCTCGATCCATTCGCGCAGGTTGTTGTAATGCTGCTCGGCGAGTATCTCGGTCGGCGCCATCAGCGCCGCCTGAAAGCCGCCCTCTATGGCTTGCAGCAGCGCGGCGACGGCGACGAGCGTCTTGCCCGAACCGACATCGCCCTGCACCAGGCGCATCATCGGCTCCGCCGTGCGCAAGTCGGCGAGTATCTCGCCGATGACCTTGTCCTGCGCGCCGGTCAGCGTGAACGGCAGGTTTTGCACCAGTTGCGCGAACAGGCGGCCTTCGCACGCCAGCACCTCGGCCTTGTGGCGGCGGTGTTTGGCGCGCAGCCGCTTCAGGCTCAGGATGTTGGCGAGCAGTTCCTCAAACACCAGGCGTTTGCGCGCCGGGTGGCGGCCCTCGGTCAGCGCCTCCAGGTCGGTTCCGGCGGGCGGCCTGTGCAGCAGCGCGATGGCCTGCTGCACCGAAATCGCGGCGGCGCCGTCGGCCAGTTGTTCGGCGCATTCGGCGGGCAGCAGTTCCTCGAGGCCGTTGCCGGGCCGCGCAAACCACTCGACCGCGGCCTGCGTCAGTTTGCGCAAACTTCTCTGGTGCAGCCCCTCGGTCGCCGGATAGACCGGCGTGTAATGCGCGTCGGTCGGCGTTTGTTGGGCGTCGGCGAGCAGGCGGTATTCGGGGTGGATGATTTCAAGCGCGGCGCGCGCGGCGCGCACCTCGCCGTAGGCGCACAGTCTTTGCCCCGGCTTGAAGCCGGCCTGCTGCGCCATGGAAAAATGAAAGAACCGCAGTTGCAGCTGGCCGCTCATGTCGGACACGCGCACCACCAGCACGCGCCGCCCGGTGTAGGCGATTTGCGCCGCTTCGACGCGGCCCTCTATCAGCGCCGTTTGCCCCGGCGCCAGGCCGCCGATCGGCGCGATGCGCGTCTTGTCCTGGTAGCGTAGCGGAAAGTGAAACAGCAGGTCTTCAACGCTGTGCAGGCCGAGTTTGGCGAGGCGCGCCGCGGTGCCGGGGCCGACTCCCTTGAGTTGCGTGAGTTCCGTGACCTTCATTGCGCGGCGGCGCGGCGCGCGCTCAGGCCAGGTGCATGATCGCTTCTATTTCAACGCCGGCGCCCTTTGGCAGCGCGGCGACGCCGACCGCGGCGCGCGCCGGGTAAGGCGCCTTGAAATACTCGCTCATGACCTCGTTGATAATCGGAAAATCCTTCAGGTCGGCGAGATAGACGGTGAGTTTGACGATGTCGCCGAGGCCGCCGCCGGCGGCGTTGGCGACAGCCGCCAGGTTGGTGAACACCTGGTGCGCCTGCGCCCGGATGTCGCCCGCGACCATCTCCATGGTCTTCGGCTCGAGCGGAATCTGGCCGGACAGGTACACCGTGTCGCCCGCCCGCACCGCCTGCGAATAGGTGCCGATCGCCTGCGGCGCGCGGCTGGTTTGTATTGTTTTTGCGGTCATGCCGTCCTCCGTGTCAGTGGCTTGCGCCGGTCTCCTCGCGGAAACCGATTCGGTTAACCCTGGTTCCCTCGACCGCGCTGACTATCCCGCGCATGATTTTCTCGAGTTGCGCGAGGCTCTTGACGCTGATGACGAAGGTAATCGCCGCGCTCTCGGTGCCGTGCTCCTCAAACGAGATGTTCTCTATGTTGGAACCCATGCCGGCGACCTTCGCGGCGATGCTCGCAAGCACGCCGCGCTGGTGGTGGGTGACGGCGCGGATGGCGGCGGAGTATTCGTCGTCCGGCGCGCCGTCGCCGGTCCATTGCAGCGGGATGACGCTGTCTTTTCTCTTGCGCGCCGCCGTCGCCGCGTTGGGGCAGCCGTCGCGGTGCACGACCAGGCCCTTGCCCGGGTTCATGATGCCGATGACGGTGTCGCCCGGAATCGGGTAGCAGCATTTGGCGTAGGCGACGACGAGGCCGCGCGCGCCGCGCGGCACCGCCGAGCGCGCAATCTCCACCGGCCTTTCGGCGCGGCGGTCGGAGTCGGCGAGGCGCGCCGCAATCAACTGCGGTATCTGGTTGCCGAGGCCGATTTCGCGGAACAGCGCGTCGCGCCCGGCGATGTCGAGCGCGCCGAGTATCCGGTCGAACCAGTCCTTGCCGATTTCGCCGAGGCTGGTCTGGTAGTTGCGCAGCGCCTCGTTCAGCAGGTGCTTGCCGAGTTTCACGGCCTCGTCGTCGCGGATGTCCTTCAGGTAATGGCGAATCGCCGAGCGCGCCTTGGCGGTTACGGCGAAACTGAGCCAGCCGGGGTTGGGGCGGGCGTTCTCCGACGGGATAATCTCCACGGTCTGGCCGCTTTGCAGCACCGCGCTCAACATGCCGAGGCGCCGGTTGATGCGCACGCCGCTCGCCGACAGGCCGAGGTCGGTGTGCACCGCGAACGCGAAGTCCAGCGCCGTCGCTTTCTTCGGCAGCGCCATGATCTCGCCGTTCGGCGTGAACACATAGATGTCATCCGGTATCAGGTCGGTTTTCAGGTGCTCCATGAATTCCAGCGAGTCGCCGGCGCCGCGCTGGAAATTGAACAGACTTTGCAGCCACTCCTGCGTCTTGACGGCGCCGGCGAAACTGCGCGAGTCGTTGATCTTGTAGAGCGCGTAGGCGGCGACGCCGGTCTGCGCCACCTCGTCCATCTCGCGCGTGCGGATTTGCGTCTCCATCAGCGCGCCCTGCGGCCCGAACAATATCGTGTGCAGCGACTGGTAGCCGTTGGCCTTCGGAATCGCTATGTAGTCCTTGAAGCGGCCCGGCACCGGCTTGTAGAAATTGTGCATCAGGCCGAGCGCGCGGTAGCAGTCCTCGACGCTGTCCACCACCAGGCGCACCGCGAAGATGTCGAGCACCTCGGAGAACGGCAGGTGTTTCTCCTTCATCTTGCGGTAGATGCTGTAGAGGTGCTTGCGCCGCCCCTGCACCTGGCACGGCACGCCGGACTCGTGCAGGTGAAAGCGTATCCTGGCGACGGCCTTTTCCATCAGTTCAAGGCGGTTGCCGGCGCGCTCGCGCACGCCCTTGGCAAGCGCGGCGCAGCGCCGCGGGTGGAGCGTGCGGAACGCGAGGTCCTCGAATTCAAGGCGCACATCGCCCATGCCGAGGCGCAGCGCCAGCGGCGCGTAGATTTCAAGCGTTTCCCTGGCGATGGCCTTCTGGCGGTGCGGCGGCATATGCTCGAGCGTGCGCATGTTGTGCAGGCGGTCGGCTATCTTGACGAGGATGACGCGCAAATCCATCGCCACCGCCAGCATCATCTTCTGGAAATTCTCGGCCTGCTCGACCTCGACGCTGACAAAGTCCAGCCCCTGCAGTTTGCTGACGCCCTCGACCACGCGCGCGACCTCGTCGCCGAACTCGGCGCGCAGTTTCTGCTGCGTGATGTGCGTGTCTTCCAGCACATCGTGCAGCAGGCCGGCCATCAGCGTCACTTTGTCCAGGCGCAGCCCGGCCATCGTGCGCGCGACTTCAATGGGGTGGTGGATGTACGGCTCGCCGGAACGCCGCGTCTGCCCGGTGTGCGCCTCGGCGCCGAAGCGGCAGGCCCTGTGCACATCGCGGATTTCGCCGGCGCTCAGGTATTCTTCCAGCGTGCCGCGCAGGCCGGAGGCGAGAAAGTAGTCTTCGGTTGCGGCGCCCGCCGGCGGCGCGGCGGGCGCCGCAGCCGCGGCGCCGGTTCCGGGGTTGCGCGCAACGCTCATCGGTCGCCCGTCACCGGCGGGTTTTACGCCTCCGGCGTTTCTTCGGGTTGTTCGGCGCCGCCGGCTCCGCCGCCGCTGTCGCCGCCGCTCTCGTCGCCAATTCCGCCGGCGCCGGTTTCGCCGTCTTCGGCGGATTCCTCGACGGCCATCATCGGCCCCGGCTCGACGCGGGTGAACAGTTGCGACAGTTCGCTGTCGAGGTCGCCCATGCCGCCAATCGGCTCTTCCAGGATTTCCTCGTTGATCAGGCCCTGGGCGATTTCGCGCAGCGCGATGACCGTGGACTTGTCGCCTTCCGGCTCGACCAGCGGGGCGGTGCCGGTTTCCAGTTGGCGCGCGCGGTGCCCCGCGACCTGCACCACCTTGAAGTGGTTGCCCAGTTTGTCGAGACAGTCTTCAACAGTAACTCTTGCCATGATTCATTGAATGGTTGGTTGTGGGTGATGTGCTATTATAACAGCGAACGGGCTTTGTTGGCGGGGTTCGCGCATCATCGGTCTTCCGGGAAATCAAGCATGGCTGGCAAGAACAAACGAAAGGGCCGC
>RKSI01000104.1 GCA_007570905.1 Gammaproteobacteria bacterium | reverse complement strand
CTCGAAAACCGCGCGGGTGTTCCTGAGAAAGATGCCGGTGTAGTCAAAACTGATTTTCTGCCAGCCGAGGCCCGCGCCGAGATACGGCGTGAACCGGGAATGGCTTGCAAAGTCGTAATACACATTGGCGAACAGGTTATGGCCGGTGATGTTGTCCACCGTCTCGTTCTGAAACTGGAATTCGGCGTTCTTGCCGGTGAAGTCGTTGAAGTCTTCTATCGGGCCGCTGTCGCCGTCGGCGGCCCAGTGAAAGTATTCCAGTTCGGTGCGAAGGTTGCCATGAAACCAGCCGACATGAACGCCGCCGAGCAGCCCCGTGTCAGGATTAAAACTGTTGCTCCAACTATCTCCGCTGCCGCAAACCGCTGGATCCGTCTCCAGCGGGGGGTTGAAAATATGGCTGTCGCACCCCGTCGCCACATCGTTGTCGCCGGCTTCGCTGTCTATGTCTTCCGGAAACACCATGCCGAGGTCCAGCCCGACATACATGCCGTCGCGGTCGGCGCCCGCCGCGGCGCCGCTTGCGCCGCCAACGCCGGCACCGCCCGCGAACGCATATTTCAGGTTCAGGCTGACAACCCAGTTGTCCATCTTGTCGGTCTCCACCTTGTTCACCACCGGACGGTCAACGCCGCCGACGCGGACGATGGAGTCGTGGCTTCTGAGAAAGTCGGACGAAGTGTAGCCGCCGTCAAACTCGTCAAAGCGCATGTAGCGGAATTTGGCGCCCACTGTCAGGCGCTCGTCCACCGCGTAATCGCCGCCGATAATCAACTGGTAGCCGAACAGGTCGTCGTCCAGTTTCTCTTCGGTGTACGACAGCGTGCCGGCGGCGTTGCGCCTGTCGGCCAGCGCCGGGTTGTTGTTGAAGACATCATATGTGTTGCGGATGAAAGTGCCGGTGTAGTCCAGTTCCATCCGGCGCCAGCCGAGGCCGAAGCCGATGTACGGCGTGAACCTTGCGCCGACCTGCAAATCCACATATCCGTTGATGAAAAAGTCGTGGCTGGTGATGTTCTCAAACTTCTCGTTCTGATAGACGAACTCGTTCTCCTTGCCGGCAATCAGGCCGTCAATCGGCCCGCGGTCGCCGTCGTAAGCCGAATACGCGTACTCCAGTTCAAACCGGAAATTGTTGTGGAACCACCCCAGTTGAACGCCGCCCATCACGCCCCTGCCGAAGTCCAGGCTGTTGGTCCAGCCGTCGCCGCCGCCGCTTTGGCACATGGACGACGACGGCCTGGGAACAAGTGTGCCGTCAGCACGCATCGGCACCGGAATCAGTTCGTCGCACAAGGTCTGCACATCGGTGTCCATCCCCTGCGTCGCCAGTCGGCCCGGAAACACCAGGCCAAGATCAAGCCCGGCATACATTCCGCCGCGCCCCGCGCCCTGCGCGTCCGCCGGCATCAACGCCGCCGCCCCCAGCAGCGCAACAGAAAACAAACCGCCCCGCAGTCGTCCCGACAAGCAAGTCAATGAGTTCATCTCCTCCTCCCGTTGATGAAATGCCGGGCAATTATACCCGAACGCGCACGGCGCCGGAATCGCGCCCGCAAGGCGGCGGGAAACATGCGGCGGCCTGCAAGACCGCCGGACGGACTGGCGCCACGCCGGTGTCCGGCGCGATGTTTTTCACGCCATCGCCGGGGGCGGCGGGGAAACCCGCGCGGTGAGCGTCAGCGCAGCGCGCCCTGTTCGAAATCCACTTCGACGGTGATGTCGCTTTGCAGCCTCGCCTGGCAGGCCAGTATCATGCCGTTGTCGAGCATCTCCTTGTCAAGCACATATGAGAAGTCGTTCAGCGGCTTGACCTTGCCTTCCTTCAGCAGGCAGCGGCAGGTGCCGCAACTGCCGACGCGGCAGTCGTGCGGCCACTTGATGCCGGCGTTGAGCGCCGCCTGCAGCAGGTTGATGCCGCCGGTCACATCAAAAGTCTCGCCGGTGTTCGCAATCGTCGCCTTGAAGTCTTTGGGTTTTTTCTTGAACAGTCCCATCATGAAATCCATCGTTGTGAAGTGATGCCGCCCATCATAGCACAAACCCGGCGGCAATTCAGCGGCGCCGGCCCGCGCTACCGCCGCGCGGCGTAACGCCACAGCCGGTAGCCCAGCAGCGTCGCGAGTATCGCCAGATAAATCCACGCCTTCAGGAAGTCGGCGCGCACCAGCCACCAGTAGTGCAGCAGGCCGGCGATGGCGATGACATACACCAGCCGGTGCAGTTGGTTCCAGCGGTGTTGCAGCCGGCGCACGGCGGCGGCGTTGGAGGTCGCGGCCAGCGGCAGCAGCAGCACGAACGCGGTGAAGCCGGCGAGAATGAAGGGGCGCTCTGCGATGTCCTCGACGATGGACTGCCAGTCAAAGAACTGGTCAAGCCAGATGTAGGTGACAAAATGGCACACGGCGTAGAAAAAGCAATGCAGGCCGACGGCGCGCCGGTAACGCACAATCGGCGCGCGCAGCAGCGCGGCGACCGGCGTGAACGCCAGCGTAATCAGCAGCAGGCGCAGCGTCCAGTCGCCGAGAAAGCGCGTGATGTATTCAATGGGGTTGGCGCCGAGGTCGCGGTAAACGCCCGTCCACACCAGCCACGCCAGCGGCAGCAGGCAGGCGATGTGGACAAAAACCCTGGCGGCGCGGACGGCGCGCGCGCCAGGCCGGGAAACACCGGTGGCGGCGGCGTTGCTCAAGTCAGAAGTTTTTCTTCAAATCCATGCCGGCGTAGAGATGCGCGACTTCTTCCTCGTAGCCGTTGAACATCAGCGTCTTGCGCTTGCGAAACTCGCCGATGCGCCGCTCGCGCCGCTGCGACCATCGCGGATGGTTGACTTCGGGATTGACATTGGAATAAAAGCCGTATTCGCCCGGCGCCTGCCTGCCCCACGCCGTCGGCGGTTCGTCGCGCGTGAACTCCATGGAAACGACGGACTTGATGCTCTTGAAGCCGTACTTCCACGGCACCACCAGCCTCAGCGGCGCGCCGTTCTGGTTCGGCAGCGCCTTGCCATACAGCCCCACCGCAAAAATCGCCAGCGGGTTCATCGCCTCGTCCAGCCGCAGCCCTTCCTTGTAGGGCCAGTCCAGCACCCGGCGCCGCTGCCCCGGCAGGTTTTCGGGGTCAAGTATCGTCTTGAAGGCGACATATTTCGCGTGGGAGTTCGGCTCGCAGCGCTTCACCACCTCGCCCACCTCAAAGCCGACCCACGGAATCACCATGGACCACGCCTCGACGCAGCGCAGGCGGTAAATCCTGTCTTCCAGTTTGTGCGGCTTGACAAAGTCTTCAACGGAATAAACGCCGGGTTTGGCGCACTCGCCCGACACCTCTATGCTCCACGGCTCGGCAACCAGGCTGTCGGCGTTCTTGTGCGGGTCGTCCTTGCCGGTGCCGAGTTCGTAGAAGTTGTTGTAAGTGGTTACATTCTCGTACGAGGTCAGTTTCTCGTCGGTGTTGTAGCGGCTGTCCGGCAGGTCGCCGAAGTCCGGCCCCAGCGCGGCGCCCGCGGCGCCCGGCAGCAGACCGGCGGCCAGCGCGCCGGCGCCGGCGCGGATGAATTCGCGGCGTTTCAGATACACCTCGTGCGGCGTGATTTCAGACGCCTTCGGTTGCGATTTTCTGGTGATTTTTATCAGCATTTGGAACCTCCGTTTCGCCCTCCCCGCTATTATATTGTGCCAACCGCGCCCCGGTTGCAAGAGGCGCGGAATAATGCACGAATGGGGCGGGGCGGCCTCCCCCGCGCCTACTCCTTCCTGAACAGCACTATCCGGTTGGTGTTGGTGCCGCCGCGGTTGTTGCCGACGCCCCAGATGTTGGATGTCTTGGTGAATTGCTGGCGGTTAATCATCACCGCCTCGCAGCGGAAGCCGGACGCCGTCCCCGCAGGCAGGACATGTTCTTCGAGGCGAATGCGCCCATTCCGGACTTCGCCGACCTCAAACGCGACCCAGCCGCCGCGACGGGTAACGCGGTGCAGTTCGCGGAAAACTTTTGCCATCGCGTCCCGCCACGCGCAAACATCGCGCGCCGACGCCGCGCCGCGCCCGACGGCGGCGGCGTCAATGCCGTTGAACCAGCAGCGCAGCCAGTTGTCTTTTGCATACTGCACGGTGTCGAGGAACGGCGGCGAGGTCACCGTCAGCGCGACGGCGGCATCGGGGATTTGCGGCGTCTCGCAGGCGTCGGCGACGAGAAACAGCGCGCGCCGCGCGTGGCGGCGCATCGCCTCGCGGCGCGGCGCCGCGAGGCCGGACAGCAGTTGCCGCGATTTCCGCGCAATCAGGTCGCGGACATTTCTGTACGGCGGCTCCTGGTTGCGCTTGCGGTTGATTTTCACCTGGCCGTCGCGCGACGCGGCCTGGTTCGGCGGCAGCGTATAAACCGAGAAAAAGCCGGGGGAATGCCCGCTCAGCCGGTTGGTCGCCACCATCCGTATCCACCGGTCCACGGCGTCTTCGGCGCCGCGCGCGCGCCTGGCCTGCAACTCGTCCTTCAGGGCGATAATCTCGGCCTCGGTATCGGGGTGGTAGAACATGGACAGGCCGGCGTCAGCCGCGCGTTGCGGCGCCGGGTATTCAAGAAGGCGCCGGCGCACCTCGTCAAGCGACGGCGGCTCTATTCTCGGGCGCGCCAGCACTTCGCTCAGCGGATTGACATCGTTGGACACCGGAATACGCCCGTTCAGCGCGGCCTCGACGGCGGTGGTGCCGCGCCCGGCAAACGGGTCATAAATGACATCGCCCTCCGCCGACAGCAGATTAATGAAAAAGCCCGGCAGTTGCGCCTTGAAACACGCCCGGTACGAGATTTCATGCAGCGGATTGCCCTGCCGCTGTTTCGCGGTCCAGAACTCCGCCGTGAACCGCGGAATCCTGCCGCCGTCAAAAGCAAGATAATCCGGCGCCGCCGCCGCGCAGCGACTGAGATGATCGTGCAACTCCGGCGCCGCGCTCATCACCGCTGCGCTCATTGCAACGCCACCGCTGCCGCGCTGCGCTTGTGCAACGCCTGCGCCGCCGCGTTCATCGCCGCCGCCGCGCAACACTCGCGCAATGCCAATGCCGCCGCGCTCATCGCCATCGCATTTATGCCGCCGCCGCGCTACGCCGCCAGCCAGCGGCGCGCGTTCCGGAACAGGCGCAGCCACGGGCCTTCCTCGCCCCAGTCGGGCGGATGCCACGAGTGCTGGCAACTGCGAAACAAGCGTTCCGGATGAGGCATCATGATGGTCACGCGGCCATCTTCATTGCACAGCCCGGTAATGCCGCCGGCGCTGCCGTTCGGATTGTGCGGGTAGCGTTCGGTCGCGCCGCCGGCGTTGTCCAGATAGCGCAGGCAGATGAAAGACTGCGCCCGCCGCCGCGCGTCTTCGTTGAAAACCGCGCGCCCCTCGCCGTGCGCGACGACGACGGGCAGCATGGACCCTTCCATGCCGGCCAGCAGGACGGACGGCGACGGCAAAATCTCGACCATCACCAGCCGCGCCTCAAAGCGGTCGGAGCGGTTGCGCCGGAAACGCGGCCAGTGCCCGGCGCCCGGTATCATCCCCGACAGCCGCGACAGCATCTGACAGCCGTTGCAGACGCCGAGCACAAAGGTATTGTCGCGCGCGAGAAAACCGGCGAACGCATCGCGCACGCGCCCGTGCAGCAACACCGACTGCGCCCAGCCGGCGCCGGCACCCAGCACATCGCCGTAAGAAAAACCGCCGCACGCGGCCAGACCGTGAAACGACCGCAAGTCCTCGCGCCCGGCAATCAAGTCGCTCATATGGACATCGCGCACATCAAAACCCGCGCGCGCAAACGCCGCCGCCATTTCCATCTGTCCGTTGACGCCCTGCTCGCGCAGCACCGCCACTTTGGGCATTGCCGCAGGCTTTGCGCCGGGCATGAGTGACGCCGCAGGCTGCGTGCCGGGTGCGGGCGCTGCGTCGGGCGGCACCGCCGCAAACGCATCATCAGACGGATTAAATGTCAGCGACGCCGACAGCCCCGGAGCGTCGCCGTCGCACACGCTGTCCAGTTCCTGCTCCGCGCAGTCGGGATGGTCGCGCAACTTGCGGATATGAAATCCGGTTTCCGACCACCAGCGCTTCAATTGCATCAAGTCCCACGAATGCGTCTGCCCGCCGCCGCGAATTTCCAGTTTGCGTTCGGGTATGCAGCAGCCGATGTCGCGGCAGTCGGAAGACAACCCGTAACGGCGCGCAAGCGACGGCAAATGCTCCGCCGCCTGCGCCGTCGCCTGAACCACAACGCCCAACTCTTCCGAGAACAGCGCCGCCAACAGCCCGGCATCCGTGCCGCCAGCGCCGCCCTCGCTGCCGCCGACATCGCAGCGCACGCCGCAATGCCCGGCAAACGCCATCTCTGCAAGACATGCAAAAAGGCCGCCGTCGCTGCGGTCGTGGTACGCGAGCAGCAGGCCGCGTTCGCGCAATTCGCGCAACAGGCCGAACAGCCCCGTCAGTTTTTGCGGCGCGTCCAGGTCGGGCGGCGCGCCGCCGGTGCGCCCGTACGCCTGCATCAGACACGAGCCGCCGACGCGGTTTTTGCCGCCGCCGGGATCAATCAGCCACAGCCGCGCGCCCGCCGCGTCCGGGCGCAGTTGCGGCGTCAGCGTGCCGCGCACATCGCCGACCGGCGCAAACGCCGACACCACCAGCGACAGCGGCGACACCACGCGCTCATCGCGCCCGTCCGCCCGCCACGCCATCTGCATGGACAGCGAATCCTTGCCGACCGGAATCGCAATGCCGAGTTCCGGGCACAGTTCCTGCGCCACCGCGCGCACGGTCGCAAACAACGCCGCCGCCTGCGCGTCATCGCCGGCGGCGGCCATCCAGTTGGCCGACAACCGCACATCGCCCAACGCCCGCACATCCGCCGCCAGCAGGTTCAGCAGCGCCTCGCCCACGGCCAGCCGCCCCGACGCCGGCGCGTCGCAAACGGCCACCGGCGCGCGCTCGCCCAGCGCCATCGCCTCGCCGCCATAGCCCGAATAATCCGCCGCCGTCACAGCGACATCAGCGACAGGCGTCTGCCACGGCCCGACCATCTGGTCGCGCGCCACCAGCCCGCCGACGCTGCGGTCACCGATGGTTATCAGGAACGACTTTGAAGCCACCGCCGGCATTCTCAGCACGCGCCGGACGGCGTCGTCAACGCCGATGCCGTCCAGCGCCGCCGCGTCCGCCATGCCCGCCGCTGTGTCCGCCGCCGCGTAAGCCGCCGCAACCGAACGCAAAGTGCGCGGCGGGTCGCCGAGCAGCACCGGCAGCGGCATGTCCACCGCATCGCGCCCGAGCAGACGGTCTGTCACGACCAGTTGCCGCCGCGCGGTGGCGCTGCCGATGACCGCCGCCGGGCAGCGTTCGCGTTCGCAGCACCGCAGAAAGTCCTGCAGGCGCGCGGCGTCAATCGCCGCGACATAACGCTCCTGCGCCTCGTTGCACCAGATTTCCATCGGCGACAGGCCGCCGTCGGCGCACGGAATATCCCGCAATTCCAGACGCCCGCCCAGCCCCGCGCCGTGCACCAGTTCCGGCAGCGCGTTGGCAAGGCCGCCGGCGCCGACATCGTGTATCGCCAGGATCGGGTTGTCGTCGCCGAGCGCGGCGCACTGTTCTATCACTTCCTGGCAGCGCCGCTGAATCTCGGCGTTGTCGCGCTGCACCGACGCAAAGTCCAGTTGCTCCGAACTGGCGCCGCCGCCGACCGACGACGCCGAGCCGCCGCCAAGCCCTATCAGCATCGCCGGCCCGCCAAACACCACCAGCGGCGTGCCGTCGGCAAACGCGCGCTTGGCGATGTGGCCCGCGCGCAGCGTGCCGAGGCCGCCGGCGACCATCACCGGCTTGTGATAACCCCAGGTCTGGCCGTCTTCGGCGTGCTCAAAAGTCCTTAAATAACCGCACAGGTTGGGGCGTCCGAACTCGTTGTTGTAGTTGGCGCCGCCTATGGGAGCCTCCATCATGATTTGCAGCGGCGACGCGATGCGCGACGGCCTGTTCCCGGCGCCTTCCCATGCCTGGACAAACCCCGGAATACGCAGATTGGACACGCTGAAACCGGTCAGCCCGGCCTTCGGACGCCCGCCGCGCCCGGTCGCCGCCTCGTCGCGTATCTCGCCGCCGGCGCCGGTGGCGGCGCCGGCGAACGGCGAGATGGCGGTCGGGTGGTTGTGGGTCTCGACCTTTATCAGGATGGGCTGCGGTTCCTCAACGCAGCGGTAGCGCCGCGTTTCGGCGTCCACCACCAGGCGGCGCGCGGCGGCGCCGGCGATGACGGCGGCGTTGTCCTTGTATGCCGACAGCACGCCGTGCGGCGCACAGGCGTGCGTGTGCCGGATCATTTCAAACAATGTCTGTTTTTCGCGGCGCCCGGCCAGCGTCCATTCGGCGTTGAACAACTTGTGGCGGCAGTGTTCGGAGTTGGCCTGCGCGAACATCATCAGTTCGGCGTCGGTCGGCGTGCGCGCGCGGTTGCGGTAATAATCAATCAGATAGTCTGTCTCGTCCGGCGACAGCGCCAGTTCCCAGTCGCGGTTGGCCGCCACCAGCCGCGCGCGCGGGTCGCCGTTCAGCGCAACCTCGCGCAGCGGCGCGGCCTCGGCGCGCGCGAAAACGCGGCGCGGCGGCGGCGGCGCATCACACACTTCCTCGGTCATTCTGTCGTGCAGCAGCGCCGCGCACGCATCGCGTTCGGTGGCCGGCAGCGGGCGGCTGGACGCCAGGCAATAGCGCACGCCGTGCTCCACGCGCCGCACCTGTTGCAGGCCGCAAACATGGAAGATGTCGGTGGCTTTGCTGGACCACGGGGATACCGTGCCCGTTCTTGGGATGACATAAATGGCGGTGTCGGCGGTGGCGGCAACATCGGCGGGCGCCGGCGCAAGGCCGCCGTCCGGCGCCAGCAGCGATTCAAGGCGGCGGCGCGCGTCCCCGCCGGGGGCGCCGTCCATATCAAGGAAATAAACGGCGGCGGCCCGCAGGCTGGAAACGGCGGCGCAAGCCGCCTGCAAGCGGGCGAGCAACTGCCGCCGCCTGAATTCCGACAAGGGCGAGGGGCCGTAGAGGACTTGCATGGCGGCCATTATAGACGGCAGGCGGGCGGCGGCGGGGGTTGCGCGCGGGCGGCAGACGGGCGGCGGCACGGGCGGCGCGAGGTTGCGGCGCGCGGGTTGCGGCACAGGGCGGCGCGGGGTTGCGCGCCCGTGCTATACTGGAGGTTCCGGGGGCGATTCGGCTTCGACGCACATTGCAAAACCGGAGGCGCATGCCGAGCAGGTGGCTAATCTCGTTAAACTTGCCGCAAAACAATAGTTGCCAACCAAGACAACTACGCAATAGCGGCCTAAAAAACCGGCTATGCCTTCCGCCCGGCGGTGCTTGTGACGCCGGAGCGGGAGTCATTTTTACAAGCTCGCCGGACGGCTGGTTCGCGGCCTGCCGGTTAAACTCTTAATGCGGACAGCCTGGCCGGATTTTTTGTCCGTCAAAAGTGGCCAGGATATGAAGACGGACTAAGCATGTAGGGCCAAAGGCGGAGAATGGGCGGACGCGGGTTCGATTCCCGCCGCCTCCACCAGATTCCCGGCCTCCTGCGGGAGAGCGGCGGCCTGATGTTCCGCAACGGAATGTCAGGCCGCCTTTGCGTACGCCGCCTGCAAACGGCGCCTGCAAACGGCGCTACATCATGGACTGGAGATAGTTCTCAATCCCGACCTGGCGGATGCGGTCAAACTGCGTTTCCAGCCAGTCAATGTGCTCTTCCTCGCTTTCAAGGATCTTGTCAAACAACTCGCGCGACACATAGTCGCTGTTGCTCTCGCAATAAGCGATGGCGGCCTTCAGTTCGGGCACCGCCATGCGCTCCAGTTCCAGGTCGCAGCGCAGCATTTCCTCCGGCTGCTGGCCTATCATCAGTTTGCCGATGTCCTGCAGGTTGGGCAGGCCCTCCAGAAACAGGATGCGCTCGATCAGCATGTCGGCGTGCTTCATCTCGTCGATGGCTTCGCCGTATTCGTGCTCATCGAGTTTGTGCAAGCCCCAGTTCTTGTACATGCGGGCATGCAGGAAGTACTGGTTGATGGCCGTCAACTCGTTGCGCAAGACCCTGTTCAGATATTCAATGACACCGTGGTCGCCTTTCATGACACATCACCTCCTGAAAAAATAATTCGTTTGTGTCCTCGCCCATTATAAACCGGGCATGAGCCGGACATGAAGCGGGCGGCGGAATTGCCGCCGCCGGAAAATGCGAATGCGCCGCACATTGAGAATCATTCCCGGCGGTCATAGTCAGGCGCTCGCGCCGGAGCCGCCGCCCGGTTCGGCGCCGCCGCAGCCGTCTCCGGGTTTGGCGTCGGCCAGAAAGTGTTTGGCGTATTCAAGGCACTTGGCGCAATCCACGCCAAGCCCAAGCGTTTCGCGCAGTTTGGCCAGGCTGTCGGCGCCGCCGGCGACGGCGCGCCGGACTTGCTCATCGGTGATGGCCCTGCAAACACAGACATACATGGCGGGAATTATACGCGCACAAAAAACGGGGCGGCGGGGGTGCGGCGCGCCGCGCCCCCGTCCGCCCCGCAGTGGGCCGTTGGCGGAAACCGCTTAGCGGGTCGCCTCGGTCAGTTTGGTGTCGCCGGCTTCAGGCGCGGCGCTGTAGAGCGAGTAGGCGCCGAAACGCATCTGGTGCGGACGCCCGAGTTTCTCGGCGTAAAAGTCCAGCGCGAACTCGAGATTCACCTTCTTGCCGTCCCAGGTGAACGCCTTCATGAACTGCTCGTCGGCGTCGCCGCTTTTGTCCCAGTTGTCCAGCAGCGACGATGTGTAATAAAGGCGCTTGCCGTCCCAACTTTGCGAGATCATGTTGACCTGGCTGCCGACGACATGCTCATAGACCTGCTTGGCGTTGAACGGGTCGCTGATGTCAAAGTAGCGGCTCTTGCCGTCCATGAAGGTCTGCACCCACATGCCCTGGTCGTCGGATGTGATGGAAATGTCCACCGGCAGCGGCACTTTGGACGGGTCGCCGATGGTGCCGTTTTCCTTGGCGTGCCATTCGCCCTTCTCGTCCTCGTAGATGATCCACATCTTGGATGTCAGGGCCGTCGTCGTAAAGCAGTAGTTGTGGTTCGGCTGCCACGCACAGCGGATTTCAAGCGGCGCGCCCGGCACATCAAAGACTTTCTTCGGCTTGCGGGTGTGCAGGTCCCACAGCACCATGGTGTTGCCGAAACGCTTCATCGCCTCGCCGTCTTTCAGCATGGTGCCGAAGTCCATCATGTAGTTCGACCAGCCGGTGAACGACGAGGTCAGCATCACATTGCGTCGCGGCAGCACCCGCACATCGTAGCCGTAGCCGTCGGCCAGTTTGCCGGTCTTTTTGGCGCCGCGCAGATCCCCGTCGGTGGGCATCCAGTGCGCCGCGACAAACTCGCCTTCATTGGTGTATTCGGCGAGACCGGTGCGGCCACCGTGGTCCTTGTTGTTGGACAGCGCGGTAATCATCATGCGGCCCGGCAGCGCGTAGAAAGTGTGCGGGCCGACCATGCCGTCGGTCTTGGCGACAAAGTCGGTGACGACCTTGTGCAGTTTCGGCTCGCGCGGGTTGGTGTGGACATCAAAGATGAAAATCTTGTTGGTGTCGAGGCCGCCGGCCCAAAGGTAGCGGCGGTCGTCTGTCAGGCCCGAGTGGTGCGCTTCGTTGCGCCCGCCGACCGACAGCGTGCCAATCACCTTGCCGTAGTCCGGCGAATCGGGATTGACGGCCACCGTCACCAGTTTGTCCTGCTCGTCGCCCAAACCCTCGACGCCAAGCGTCCAGATATAGACATAGTCTTCCTGGCCCACAATCTTGGCCATGTAGGGAGACATGCAGGTTTCGTCGGCATGCACGGTGGACGCCAGGCCCGCAATCATCCCCAGCGCCGCAGCGGCGGACACCAGGCTGGAACGAGAAAATATTCTCCTCATTGGAAACTCCTGAAAAGTTGTTTTTGGAAATTGTAGGGAAGTCGGTTTTTTGACCATACCACTACGCCTAAGTATAGCACGCAGCGCAAAGGGCCGGGCTATACCTTTTGGAAGGGGCATCAATGCTTTACTGCGGCTGAAGGGGGGTTGTGCCCAGCCTGTCATTCCGGTGAAAAATTTGCCCCCGGCTTCAAGCAGGAGCGGGAATCCGGGGTAGCGGCGGGGCGGGTAACGGTGGCCACTCGCTACGAACGGCGAGATTACGCCCATCCTTTTCATGGGAATTACATGCATGAAGACACCAATCAGCCATCAGCACGCATTCTCCGTTTCATCCTGCCACGCTCTTTCAGCTGTGCAACATTCAACTACCATTATCCGGCTTGGGATACATACGGTTGAGCGTTTGTAGGATTGGGTCTATTGTGGCATCTGTCAATATCCCTATATCCTCGGGCACCGAAAATGTGACTCCGTCAGTAGCCACCCAAATCCGGTGCCCGCCGGTTTTTTCTTCTGTCGGCTTCAACCCGTGTCGCATGAGTTGCTCCCTAATCTCCTCATAAGTGTATCTGCCCATTGTTTCAATCAATAGGCGAATTGAATTAATCTATCTACAAGCGCAGGCTCGCCAAGGTACTCTTCACTGACCTCTTGCTCCTTTTGTTCTTGTTCAACCTTTCTCATCAGTTTGAGTACTTTGGATACTTCGCTTTCAAGGTAATCCATGCCTTTATTAGAGACTACAAACAATCCCGGTATATCCGGGCTTGTCGCCAACAGCGTCCCTTTTTCAACTTCTTTAATGGTTATCTTGAATAACTCCATATGTATCTCCTCACTATGGTTATTCGGGCAGTCCAATTTGCCCGAAGCCATATCATTATACCGCTGTATAATGCGCTGTAAATAGTCCGAATTCCAGC
>RKSI01000155.1 GCA_007570905.1 Gammaproteobacteria bacterium | reverse complement strand
CGCGTTTGCCGGCCTCTTCCAGTCGCGCCAGGTGCGCCTTGAGTTGCTTGCGGTCGGCCCACGCGGTGCCGTAAATCCGCTGCAACATCTCGTTGTTGTGGTCGCCGCGCCAGTATGCGCCGGCGACGCCGGTCAGGTGAAAGGCGCGCAGGTGGCGCGTGTTCGGCACATGCGGGCCGCGGCACATGTCCACATATTCCTCGTGGTGATAAAGGGCGATGATCTCGCCGTCCGGTATCGCACGCGCGATTTGCACCTTGTACGGCTCGCCGCGTTCTTCAAAAGTCCTGATGGCCTGCTCGCGCGTGACGACCTTGCGCACCACATCGTAGTCTTTGCCGGCCAGTTCGGTCATGCGCCGCTCGATGGCCGCGAGGTCGTCCTCGGTGAACGGGCGGCGGTAGGCGATGTCGTAATAGAAGCCGTTGTCGATGACCGGGCCGATGGCCATTTGCGCGTCGGGGTAGAGTTGCTTGACGGCGTGGCCCATCAGGTGCGCGAACGAGTGGCGCACGATTTCAAGGCCCTCCTCGTCTTTCGCGGTGATGATGCGCAGCGGCGCGTCTTCCGGGATTTCAACGCAGGCATCCACCAGGCGCCCCGCGACCTCGCCGGCGAGCGCCGCCTTCGCAAGGCCCGGGCCGATGTCCTCGGCCACGCGCATCACCGTGACCGGCTGCTCGAAGGTCTTGCGGCTGCCGTCGGGAAGTGTGATTTCGGGCATCGGTGTCGATTCGGGTCGCCTGTGCGGGCGTGGTAGGCGCGATTGGACTCGAACCAACGACCCCCACCATGTCAAGGTGGTGCTCTAACCAGCTGAGCTACGCGCCTTCCGTGCAAAACCCGTCACGGGCGCAAAGGATAGCACAATGTCCCGGCGCGGCGGCGGTTGCGCGCGCCGCGGCGCGGCGGCGGCGGCGCGTCATATACCCGCCCTTGCGCCGGAACCGGCGCCCGGCCCTTCGTCAAGGCTCTCGCCGAGGCCGCCGCTGAAGCCTTCGTCAAAGCCGAAAACCTGCTCCTTGATGCGCGCGATTTCATCGCGCAGGCGCGCCGCCTCCTCAAACTCAAGGTTGCGCGCGTGGGTGAACATCGTGTCCTCCATCTTCTTGATCTTGCCGGCGGCCTGGTTCGGCGTCAGTTCGCAATAACCGCCCGGCGCGGCCTCGGCGACCCTGCCGCGGGCGCGGCCCTTCTCGATGCCGTGGCGCCGCGCGTGCGCGCCTTCCATGATGTCGGTCACCTTCTTGCGGATGCCCTGCGGGCGGATGCCGTGCTTTTTGTTGAACGCAATCTGCCTGGCGCGGCGGCGGTCGGTCTCGTCCATCGCCGTGCGCATCGAGCCGGTGACGCTGTCGGCGTAGAGGATGGCCTTGCCGTTCAGGTGGCGCGCGGCGCGCCCGATGGTCTGCACCAGCGATGTGCCGGAGCGCAGAAAGCCCTCCTTGTCGGCGTCGAAGACCGCGACCAGCGAGACCTCCGGGATGTCCAGCCCCTCGCGCAGCAGGTTGATGCCGACCAGCACATCAAACACGCCCATGCGCAGGTCGCGGATAATCTCGACGCGCTCGACCGTGTCCACATCGGAATGCAGGTAGCGCACGCGCACGCCGTGCTCGAACAGGTAGTCGGTCAGGTCTTCGGCCATGCGCTTGGTCAGCGTCGTAATCAGCACGCGCTCGCCGAGTTCGGCGCGGCGGTTGATTTCCGACAGCACATCGTCCACCTGCGACGCCACCGGGCGCACCTCTACCTGCGGGTCCACCAGGCCGGTGGGCCGCACCACCTGCTCGATGACGGCGCCGCTGTGCTCCTTCTCGTAGGCCGCCGGCGTCGCCGACACGAACACCGTCTGCGGCGCCAGCGCCTCGAACTCGTCAAAGCGCAAGGGCCGGTTGTCGAGCGCCGACGGCAGCCGGAAGCCGTATTCCACCAGCGTCTTCTTGCGCGAATGGTCGCCGCGGTACATGCCCATGAACTGCGGAATGGCGACATGGCTCTCGTCCACGACCATCAGCGCGTTGTCCGGCAGGTAGTCGAGCAGGCACGGCGGCGGCTCGCCGGCCTCGCGCCCGCTGAGGTAGCGCGAGTAATTCTCGATGCCGGCGCAGTAGCCGAGTTCGTGCATCATCTCCAGGTCGAACACCGTGCGCTGCTCGAGGCGCTGCGCCTCGACCAGTTTGCCGGCCTTCGTCAGGCGGTCGAGTTCGGCGCGCAACTCCTCCTTGATTTGCTCGATGGCGTCGAGGATGGTCTGGCGCGGCGTCACATAGTGGCTCTTGGGATAGACGGTCAGGCGCGGCACGCGCGCCAGCACCTCGCCGGTGAGCGGGTCGAAGTAACTGAGATTTTCAATCTCGTCGTCGAACAACTCTACGCGCACCGCCTCGCGCCCCGACTCCGCCGGGTGGATGTCTATGACATCGCCGTGCACGCGGAAGGTGCCGCGGCGCAACTCGGTGTCGTTGCGCTTGTACTGCAACTCGGCGAGGCGGCGCAGGATGGCGCGCTGCTCGACCGGCTCGCCGCGGTCCAGGTGCAGCACCATGCCCAGGTATTTCTTCGGGTCGCCGAGGCCGTAGATGGCGGACACGGTGCCGACGATGACGGTGTCGGGGCGCTCGAACAGCGCCTTGGTCGCCGACAGGCGCATCTGCTCGACATGGTCGTTGACCGAGGCGTCTTTCTCGATGTAGGTGTCGCTGCCCGGCACATATGCCTCCGGCTGGTAGTAGTCGTAATACGACACGAAATACTCGACCGCGGCCTTCGGAAAATACTCCTTCATCTCGCCGTAGAGTTGCGCGGCGAGGGTCTTGTTCGGCGCCAGGATGATGGTGGGGCGCTGCACGCGCTCGATGACATTGGCGATGGTGAAGGTCTTGCCGGAGCCGGTGACGCCCAGCAGCGTCATATGTGACAGGCCGTCGGACAGCCCCGCCACCAGCCCGTTGACGGCGCCGGGCTGGTCGCCGGCGGCGGTGTAGGCG
>RKSI01000097.1 GCA_007570905.1 Gammaproteobacteria bacterium | reverse complement strand
CAGCGCGTTGATAAGAAGGGTGCGTCATGCGCGGCGCGGCGGCGGTGGCTATCGTCTGGTGTTTGATTTGACTGCGCCGGTCGGCGGCGCGTATTCGGCACGGCGTCCGCCGCGGCATCCGAACCGCGTTGTGCTGAGCGTGCGCCATCCGCCCGGGCTGGCGCGCAAGCCCGCGCCACCGCCGGCGCGCAACAACACGGCGCTCCCGCAAGGCAACCCGGCGGCGGCGCGCGGCAGCCGGTCGGCGGCGCGCAAGAATGCGGCAGCGCCGCGCAAGAATGCGGCAACGCCGCGCGAGAGTACGGCGCCGCTGCGCGAGGCGGTTATCGTTGTGGATCCCGGCCATGGCGGCAAAGACCCCGGTGCGATTGGCGTGCGCGGCACCCGCGAGAAGGACATCGTGATGGCGGTGTCGAAACGCCTCGCCGGCATGATTAACCGCGAGTACGGCATGAGCGCCCGGCTGACGCGCACCGACGACCGGTTTCTGTCGCTGCGCCAGCGCGTTGAATTCGCGCGCCGCCGCCGCGCCGACCTGTTCATCTCGATACACGCCGACGCCGCGCCGAACAAGAAGGTGCGGGGCGCCTCGGTTTATGTGCTGTCTGAGAAGGGCGCTTCTACCGAAGCCGCGCGGCTGCTGGCGCGGCGCGAGAACGCAGCCGACCTGGTCGGCGGCGTCGGCCTGCAGGACAAGAACGAGACACTGGCCTCGATTCTGATTGACCTTTCACAGACCGCGGCGATGGACCGCAGCGCGGAACTGGCCGCGGTGCTGTTGCGCGCCTTCAGCGGCGTGACGCGAAGTCGCCGCGTCGAGGCCGCCGGTTTCGCGGTGCTGAAGTCGCCCGACACGCCGTCGGTGCTGGTGGAACTCGGCTACCTTTCCAACCGCGATGAGGAAGCGAAACTGAAGCAAACCCGCCATCAACGCCGCCTGGCCGAATCGCTGCTGGCCGGCATCCGGCGCTACTTCGCCCTGCACGCCGCGCCCGGCCTGTTGCTGGCGCAGGTCAAGGTCAGGGACTACACGGTCGCGCGCGGCGACACGCTGTCGGACATCGCGCTGAAATTCCGCTCCGATGTCGCGGGAATCAAGCGGTTTTCGGGCCTGTCGTCCGACCGCATCCGCATCGGCCAGAAACTGAAGGTGCCGGTGCGGAAGAAATAGCGCATGGCGCGGAGTGGGGCGGCCTGCCGATGGCCGGTTTTGCGGTTAATCCTGCGCCCGGATTTCCGGCCAACTGCGCGGCCAACTTTCCGCATGAATTTCCGACATTTGCCGCCGTTTTTGTTATACTCCGGGGTCAATCGGTGCTTTGCGGAAGAAAAGCCCCCCTGCGGGGCTTTTTTTGTACCGGCGATTTGACGCCGCAAAGCCCGGTCAGAGGGAGCGTAGATGGACACACAAAACCTGTCAGCCTGTATCAGGCCCGTCGTTGAAGGGATGGGCTATATCTACTGGGGGGCGGAGTTTTCGGCGGGCCGCCGCCGCGCCAGTTTGCGGGTTTTTATCGACCACGCCGACGGCGTGACGCTGGACGACTGCACCGCCGTCAGCAACCAGTTGAGCGGCGTTCTCGATGTCGAGAACCCGTTCAGCGGGCCATATGTGCTGGAAGTTTCCTCGCCGGGCGTCGAGCGCAGGCTGATGAACATTGAACATTACCGGCAATACACTGGCAGCAGAGTATCTGTGAAAAGCGACATCCCGGTCGAGGGAAGAAAAAATTTCACCGGCGTGCTGGCGCGGGTGACGGAGCGCGGCGTGGTGGTGCGCACCGACGCCGGCGCGGTCGAGGTGCCGCTCAGCGCGGTGCGCCGCGCGCGGCTGGTTGTTGACGGTTCATAAAACCCGGGGTTGCGAATGAAAAACAACGAAGTGCTGCTGGTGGTGGAATCGGTTTTCAACGAGAAGGATGTCGCCAGGGAGGAGATATTCAACGCGCTGGAGACGGCGCTGGCGGTGGCCACGCGCAAGGGCCGCGACGAGGAAATGGATGTGCGCGTCGAGATTGACCGCGACACCGGCGAATACCAGACTTACCGGCGCTGGGAGGTGGTGGACGACGACGACCCGGCGTTCACCTCGCCCGACTACCAGGTGCTGCTGAGCGCCGCGCGCGAGAGCAAGCCCGACATCAAGCCGCACGAGTTCATCGAGGAGCCGATTGAATCGCTGGCGTTCGGGCGCATTTCGGCGCACACCGCGCGCCAGGTCATCGTGCAGAAACTGCGCGAGGCCGAGCGCGCCCGCATCGTGTCGCTGTATGTGGACAAGGTCGGCACGCTGGTCATGGGCACCGCCAAGCGCGAGGACCACGCCGGCCTCTACATTGACCTCGGCAACAACGCCGAGGGTTTTGTGCCGCGCGAGGACATGATACCGCGCGAGAACATCCGCCCCGGCAACCGGGTGCGCGCCTATCTGCGTGAAATCCGCGAGGAGAACCGCGGCCCGCAGTTGATTCTGTCGCGCACCGCCCCCGAATTCCTGATTGAACTGTTCAAACTGGAGGTGCCCGAGGTCGGGCAGGGGCTGATAGAGATCATGGGCGCCGCGCGCGACGCCGGGCTGCGCGCCAAGATCGCGGTGCGCTCGAACGATCCGCGTCTCGACCCGGTCGGCGCGTGCGTCGGCATGCGCGGCTCGCGCGTGCAGTCGGTGTCGAACGAATTGTCGGCGGAGCGGATTGACATCATCATGTGGGACGAGAACCTGGCCAAGTATGTCATCAACGCGATGTCGCCGGCGCCGGTCGCCTCGATTCTGATTGACGAGGACCGCCACAGCATCGACATCGCGGTTGAGGAGGACAAACAGCCGCAGGCCATCGGGCGCGGCGGCCAGAATGTCAAACTGGCGAGCCGCCTGCTCGGCTGGCATCTGAATGTCATCACGACGCAGCAGGCCCAGGAAAGAAGCGACAGCGAGTCTCACAGCCTGCTGAACATGTTCCGCGAGAAACTCGCCGTGGACGAGGAGGTCGCGGCGATCCTGGTGCAGGAGGGTTTTTCCAGCATCGAGGAAATCGCATATGTGCCGATGAAGGAACTGGCCGCGATTGAGGAATTTGACGAGGGCATCGTGGAAGAGTTGCGCAACCGCGCGAGCGATGTGCTGCTGTCGCTGGCCATTTCCGGCGGTGACGCCAAAGACGGCGTGCCGCAGCAGGACCTGCTCAACATGGACGGCGTGGACGATGCGCTCGCCTACCAACTCGCCGGCCGCGGCATCTGCACGCAGGAGGCGCTGGCCGAGCAGGCGGTGGACGACCTGCTGGAGATCGAGGGCATGGACGAGAAGCGCGCGGCGGAACTCATCATGGAAGCCCGGCTGCCGTGGTTTGAAGAGGCCGAAAGCGGCGGGGACTGACGGCGCGCGATGGCCGGAGACACGGTAAAGAAACTGGCCGAGACGGTCGGCACGACGGTTGAGAACCTGCTGGAGCAGTTGGTGCAGTCCGGCGTGTCGGGCAAGTCCGCCGACGACATCATCTCCAAGGATGAGAAGATGCGCCTCATTCGGCACCTGCGCAAGCCCAAGGGCGGCGCGGGCGGCGCAAGCGGCGCGGGGGGCGCCGGCGCCGACGGCGAAGGCGGCGAGAGCCGGGTCACGCTGCGCAGGAAAAAACTGTCGCAACTCGAGGTGCCGACGGCGCAGGGCAGGCTTTCCAACACCGTCAATGTGGAGTTTCGCAAACGCCAGTCATATGTCGAGCGCGGCGCCGCCGAAGGCGCCGGCGAAAAATCACGGGGCAAAAAGACCGCGCAGAAAAAGACGCCCGCGCCGAAGGCCGGCGCGGCCAAAGGCGCGGCGAAGCAGGCCGTGACTTCCAGAGCCGCCGCCGCCAAACCGAAACCGAAGGCCGCAAAGCCCGCCAGGCCGCCGAAGGCCGCCAAAGGCGCCGCCGCCAAACCGGAACCGGCGGCGGCGGGCGCGAAGGCCGCGCCGGCGGCGCCCGCCGGCCAGGAAACGGGCCGCCGCCGCGAACTGCACATCGCAAGCGACAAGCGCGGCAAGCGCAAGGTCAAGAAAAAGCACAAGCGCCTGGTCAAGGTCGTCTCGCCCAGCAAGCATCTGTTTGAGAAGCCGACCGCGCCGGTCAAGCGCGAGGTGGTGGTCCCCGAAAGCATCACCGTCGCCGGGCTGGCGCAGCGCATGGCGGTCAAGAGCGGCGAGTTGATCAAGCAGATGATGGACATGGGCATGATGGCCACCATCAACCAGACGCTGGACCAGGACACGGCGATTCTGGTTGTCGAGGAACTGGGGCACCGCGCGCGAGCCGGCAAGAAGGATGACGCCGAGGCCGGCCTCGTCAGCGAGATGCAGGCGGTCGCCGGCGACCGCGTCGAGCGCCCGCCTGTCGTCATCGTGATGGGGCATGTGGACCACGGCAAGACATCGCTGCTCGACACCATCCGCCGCAGCAAGGTGACCGACAGCGAGGCCGGCGGCATCACGCAGCACATCGGCGCCTACCGCGTCGAGACCGCCCGCGGCACCGTGGTTTTCCTTGACACGCCGGGCCACGCGGCGTTCACCGCGATGCGCGCGCGCGGCGCCCGCGTGACCGACATCGCGGTGCTGGTCGTCGCCGCCGACGACGGCGTGATGCCGCAGACGGTCGAGGCGGTGGAGCACGCGAAAGCCGCCGGGGTGCCGGTTATCGTCGCCATCAGCAAGATAGACAAGGACGACGCCGATGTCGAGAAAGTCAAGGGCGGCCTCGCCGAGCACGGGCTGGTGTCGGAGGCGTGGGGCGGCGACAACATCTTTGTCGAGGTATCGGCCAAAACCGGCCAGGGCATGGACGAGTTGCTGGAGGCGATTTTGCTGCAAGCGGAAATCATGGAGTTGAAGGCGCCGGAGCAGGGGGCTGCGCGCGGCGTCATCATCGAGTCGTCGGTGGACAAGGGGCGCGGCGCCATCGCGACGATGCTGGTGCAGCAGGGCACGCTGAAAAAGGGCGACACGCTGCTGGCCGGCAACGAGTTCGGCAGGATACGCGCGCTGCTCGATGAAAACGGCGCCGCCGCGGAGCGGGCGACGCCCTCTATGCCGGTGCTGGTGCTGGGGCTGTCGGGCGCGCCCGCCGCCGGCGACGAGGCGCTGGTCGTCGGCGACGAGAAAAAAGCGCGCGAAGTCGCCAACCTGCGCCGCGAGCGGATGCGCGAAAGCGCCCACGCCGCGCGCCGCCAGGCGCCGCTCGGCGACACCTTCGACGCGGTCAACGCCGGCGCCAGCACGCTGAACCTGCTGATCAAGGCCGATGTGCAGGGCATCGCCGAGGCGCTGCGCGATTCGCTGCTGAAAATCGACAGCGCCGAGGTGCAGTTGAAGATATTGTCGAGCGGCATCGGCGGCATCAATGTCTCCGATGTCAATCTGGCGGCGGCGTCCAGCGCGCTGGTCATCGGCTTCAATGTGCGCGCCGACGGGCCGGCGCGCAAGGCCGCCGCCGAGCAGGATGTGACGATACGCTATTACAGCGTCGTCTATGAACTGGTGGACGACATCAGGCAAATCATGAGCGACATGCTGGCGCCGGAAATCAAGGAGGAGATTGTCGGCATCGCCGAGGTCAAGGATGTGTTCCGCTCGTCGCGGCTCGGCGCGGTGGCCGGCTGCCAGGTCATCGAGGGCATGGTCAAGCGCGGCAACCCGATTCGCGTGCTGCGCGACAATGTCGTGATCTTTGAGGGCGGGCTTGAGTCGCTGCGGCGCTTCAAGGACGATGTGTCAGAGGTGTCCTCCGGCACCGAGTGCGGCATGGCGGTGAAAGACTACAACGATGTCAAGGTCGGCGACCACATCGAGGTGTACGAGAAGGTCGAGACCCGGCGCACGCTGTGATGCCGGAATCCTCGCGCTCGCTGCGCGTCGCCGCGGTGCTGCGCCGGGAGTTGGCGGCGCTGCTGCGCCACCGGATTGAGGATCCGGCCCTTGAAGGCGTTGAGGTCGTCGAGGTGGATGTCAGCCCCGACCTGTCGCTCGCCAGGGTTTATTTGGGCATTCCCGGCGCCCGCGACGAACGGCAAGTCCTGCAGGGCGCCGCGCGCGCCGGCGGCTTTCTGAGAAAACACCTGGCGAAGACGCTGGCGCTGCGCGCGGTGCCGCGGCTGGTCTTCAAGGCCGACCATGTTACCGGCGCCGCCGCGCGCATTGAGGAGTTGATTGCCGGCGGCAATGCGCCCGGCCACGCGCCCGGCAACGCCGGCGGCGGGGCAGGCGACGAGGCAAGCGGCGGGGCGGACGGCAACGCCGGCAACAGGGCAGGCAGCGAGGC
>RKSI01000014.1 GCA_007570905.1 Gammaproteobacteria bacterium | reverse complement strand
TTCCGCCACGGTGTCCGACAAGGTGCCGCCGAAGTTGAACGGCACAAACACATCGCCGGTGCGCGTGCCGCCGGCCAGGGTGACGCGGAACACCGCCTGGCCGGATTCCACCACCGTCGCGCCGGTGGGCATCTGCCGGGTGATGGTGACTTGCAGGTCATCGTCATCGGCCAGCGCCGCAGTGGCCGAGCCGGAGGCCGCGGTCAAGCCGCCGCCGGAGGCGCCGGTCAGGGCGACGGTGACGGTCTCGGCCGGCTCGTTCAGGTTGTCATCGACCGCGGTGACGGTGATGTTGGCGGTGGCGGTTTGCGCGTTGGAGTCGGCGTCCGATGCGCTGCCGGGGTTCACGGTGAGGGTGTACGCCGCCGGGTCGCCGGCCGCGGCCGGGTTGACGGTGTAGTCGTGGTCGGTCACGCCGGCGCCCGGCGGGGTGCCGCCGGTGACGGTGAAGGTGACGCGCGCCGCGGCTGCCAACTCGCCACCGGAAATCGTGACGGTGAACATCGCCGTCGCCGCCGCGCCGGCGCCGCCTTCGACGAACTCGGTGTCGCCGCTCGCGCGCGCGATTGCAATCGTCGCCGTTTCGGCGTCGGCGATGGTGACGCCGGTAACGCTGTTGGCGGTGGCGTGGCGCGTGGGAGCCACACCGCCGCCGCCGGTGTAGCCGCTGCTGTCCAGGGAGATGCCGAAGGTCTCGTCGCCCTCTAACAGCGTGTCGGCGGTGGCGGTGACCACGACTTGCACGCCGTCCGAGTCGCCGGCGTTGATGGTCACCGTGCCGGTGGTGGCGGCGGCGCCGATGCCGGACGGCGTGGTGATGTCGTAATCAGCCGCGCCGGCCGAGGCGGTGGTCACGGTGAACGGCACCGTCATATTCGCGCTCGGCGTGAAACTGGTGGTGACATTGAAAGTCGCGGTGCCGCCGTCTTCCGCCACATTGCCCGTGCCGCTACGCGCGATGGAGACCACGATGTCATCGGCGTCGGTGATGGCGACATCGTGGTCGTTGCCGATGCCCACGCCGCCTAAGGCCGTCATGCGCGCGGCGTTGAGCGATGCGGCCGCGGTCAGGGTCAGCGAGAAGGTCTCGTCGCCGTCCGCCCCGCCCTCGGCTAACGCATCCTGCGCGGTGGTGACGGTGAAGGTCTCCGTGCGGTCGGCGTGAGTGAAGGTCAGCGTGCCGCCGGCCGGGTTCGTGCCGCCGCTGAAGTCCGCGGCCGAGGTCTCGCCGGCGGTAAAGCCCCACATCACCTCGATGTTGCCGGTGAAGGCCGGCCCGCCGGTCAACTCCACCGTGAAAGTGGTCGCCGTCGATGCGCCCTCGGTAATCGTGGTCGGCGCGCTGGATGCGAAGTCCACCAGATAAACCGCGGCCGCGTTCTGGCGCACGATTAACGCCGCGGAAGACGGCGTGCCGGTGGTCAGCGCCCCGCCGCCGGCGCCGAAACTCACTGACCCCAACGCCACGGTCAGCGTCTCATCGGCCTCCGCCAACTGGTCGGTCTCGATGTCGAGCACGATGTCGGCGGTGGTCTGCCCGGCCGCGATGGTCACCGTGCTGCCGCTGGACGGCGTCGTCACGGTGTAATCCGGCGTTTGCGCGGTGTTGCTGCCGAAGTCCGCCGCCGGCGAGACCGTAAACGCCACCGTGGCCGCGCCGGCCGACTCACCGCTCAGCGTCACCCGCAAAGTCACGCTGCTCCCCTCATCGACTTGCACGCCGGCGGTGGTGCTGTCCACATCGGTGTTCGCCACCGGCGCGATGGTGACGGTCGCGGCATCGTTGTCGGTGATTTGCACGCCCGCGGTGTTGCCGGTGATGTCGCCGGCGTTGTTGGTGGCGTAGGCAATCGTGCCGCCGCCGGCGCCAACGCGCAGGCCCGATGCGCCGGCGGCCGTGCCGGTGACGGTCAACTCCTCGGGCGCTTCGTTCAACGAGTCGTCGGTGATGGTGACGCGGATGGTTTGCGAGTCGGTCGCACCGGGCGTGACGGAATCGCCGGGCGCGGCGAAGGTGATGGTGCCGCCGGTGGCGCTGGCCGCCAGCGCCGTCCCGTCGACGGTGAGGTCGTAGTCGTCTGCGGTGATGCCGCCGCCGCCGATGGTGAACGGCACCGTGACCGCGGTGATGCGCACGCCGCCGGCCAGCGCGACGCTGAAATCGGCCGTATTCGCCGGCGTCGCTTCCGCCACCGCGCCGCCGCTGCGCGAGATGGTGACGGTGATGGCGTCGTCGTCGGCGAGTTGCGCGGTGGCGCTGCCGGAGGCCGCGGTCAAGCCGCCGCCGGCCGCGCCGGTTAAGGTGACGGTGACGGTCTCGCTCGGCTCGTTGAAGTCGTCGTCGACGGCGGTGACGGTGATGCTGCCGCTCGCGGTGGTGGCGTCGGTGTCGGCGTCGTCGGCCGCGCCGGGGGTGACGGTGAGCGTATAAACCGCCGGGTCGCCGGACGCGGCCGGGTTGACGGTGTAGTCGTTGCCGGTCGCGCCGGGCGGAGTCCCGCCGGTGACGGTGAAGGTGATGGCCGCATTCGCGCTCAACACCGCGCCGGACAGCGTCACGGTAAACACCGTGGAAGCGGCCGTGGCCGCGGCGTTTTCGGTGAAGCCGTCCGCGTCGGCGGCGCGCGCGATGGCGATGGTGACGGTGTCGTCGTCGGTGATGGCGCCGGTCGCCATGTCCGCGCCGGTGGTCTCGCTGCGGGTGACCGCGCCGGCCGCGGCCGCGGCCTCAAAATCTTCGTGCGATTCATCGCGCAAGGTGACGGTGATGGTCTCCGCCGCCTCGTTCAGGTTGTCCGCGAGCACCGTGATGTCGATGGTCTCCGACGAATCGCCGGCGGAGATGGTGACCGACAGCGGCGACGGGTCGGTGTAATCCACGCCGCCGCCAGCGGCCGTGCCGCCGAGCGTGTAGGGAATCGTGATGTCGCCGGCCGACTCCGTGGCGTTGCCGTCCGAGCCGGTCAGCGAGACGGTGAATTGCATGGTCGGCTTGGTCCCGCCGGAGTCGACTTCCGTGAGCGCGCTGG
>RKSI01000067.1 GCA_007570905.1 Gammaproteobacteria bacterium | reverse complement strand
GCGGAGGGCGGGCTTGCCGCTTCCGCCCGCCGCAGTTTATTCGCCCGCCCGCGGCGCGATTTGGATTTGACGGTGTCGGTGACGGTGTCAGCGACGGTGACGGTGTCGACGGTGGCGTTGGCGGGCGAGGACATTTCAGCGGCGCGATGGGGATACCGTGAGCAAACCAAATCCGCGCGCAAATTGCCACCGCGCGCGATGTTGCGGTGGCCGCAAATTCCCCTACAATCACGCGCATAACCGCCGCGCATCGACACGCTGCGCGGCCCGCCATTTAGCGAGGCAAACCATGACTGTTGAAACCAAAAAGCAGCGCGACCACGCCGCCATGTTGGACGGCTTGTATTGGTGGGGCGTGCCGACCTTGTTTCGTTGTTTGCATGATGCCGACTTGTCGAAGTGCGACATCGGCTTGGTCGGCGTGCCGCACAGCACCGGCAACGGCACCACCGAGCGCGACCAGCACTTGGGCCCGCGCGCGGTGCGAAATGTCAGCGCGCTTGGCCGTCGTGTGCACATGAAGTTTAACCTGGACCCATGGCGCGCTTGTCGCATCCATGACTTGGGCGATGTGCCGTTGCCGCACGCCAACAACAACGAGAAGTGCATCGAGCACATCACGGAATTTTATCGCGGCCTCGACGCGGCCGGGGTCAAACCGGTTTCCATCGGCGGCGACCATTCCATCACCGGCGGCATCCTGCAAGCCATCGCCGGCCGGCAAGCGAAAATAAGCGGCGGGAAAAAAGCCGTTCTACTGCACTTCGACGCGCACACCGACGCGTTTCACAACCTCGACCACTTCCTCGGCGCGGTCAAGTCGGCCGCGCATTGGGCGAGTTATCTCGCGCGCGACGGGCATGTCGACGCGGCGCACAGCGTGCAACTTGGCATCCGCGGCAACCCGCGCACGCTGGATTGGCTGGAGCCCAGTTTGGAGTTGGGCTACGAGGTCATCAGCAAAGACCGCTTCGACGAATTGGGCGCGGACAAGTGCGTTGAGATGATTCACCGGCGCGTCGGCGACCGGCCGTTGTATATCACCTTCGATTTGGATTGCCTCGACCCCACGGTGGCCCCCGGCGTGGCCAACATCGAGGCCGGCTGCGAAGGTTTGCGCATGGCCGAAGTCACCCGCGTGTTGCAAGGCATGCGCGGGCGCAACATCATCGGCGGCGATGTGGTCTGCCTCATGCCAAGCAAGGACTCGCCGAATCAAATCACCGCGTTAGTGGCGATGTCGATTATGTTCGAAATGATTTGCTTAATCGCCGACCGCACAGTCGCGGACGGAAGTTGACGCCGGGGCGATAAACCGCCGGATGAGTTCGGCGATTTGCGCCGGCGCTTCTAACAACAGCGCGTGTTTCAGCCCCGGCAGAATGCGCAGTTCGGAATGCGCGATTTCGCCGTGCATCAACTCGGCCATGCGCGGAGTCGAGCCGATGTCGTGCTCGCCGGTGATGATTAAAGTCGGCTGACGAATGCCGGCTAATCGCTCGGCTAAATCGGATTCCGCCAGCACCCGATACGCGGCTAAATACGCGGCCGGGTCGTTGGCGACAAAGCGGCGAAGGTGTTGCGCGACGATGTCGGGATGCGATTGTTGGAACGCATCGGTGAACCAGCGGGCGGCCGAATTGCGCGCGTGTTGTTCTGCGCCGACTTCCATGATGGCGCGCGACCTCTCCCTCGCGCGCGCTTTTTCCGCCGGCGTGCGCCCGGCCACGGCGCTGATGAGCACCAGTCGAGCGACCTTTTCCGGGTGCGCCAGGGCAAACGCTTGGGCGATGATGCCGCCGAGGGAAAACCCGACCAAGTGCGAGCGTTCGATGCCGAGACGGGCGTAGAGGCCGGCCAAATCGCGCACAAAATCATCCAACTGGTACGGCCCCGGCGGTTTGTCGGAGCGGCCGTGGCCGCGCAAATCCGCGCGCAACACCGCGCAGCCATCCAACGCGCTCACGACACCGTCCCAGACATCCAAACTCGAGCCGACACCGTGCAGCAGCGTGACCGGCGCGCCGACGCCGTCGCGGCGGTAGTGGATGGCAACCGGCCGTTCGTGACGGGACATCATGGCACGGGGCGGACAAGCCTCATTCGTCTTTTAGAATCACGGCATCTTCAGCGCGCCAACTCAGCCGCACCGCTTTGCCCACCGGCATATCGAATGCGTCTTTTGCGCCGGATTGCTGCAGCACGGAGAACTCCACGCCGGGCGCGATGTCGACGAGGTATTTGCGCGCTTGGCCCAGGTAGATGATGTCCGACACCTTACCGGCGACGCTGTTCTCGGCCGGCTGCGCGGAGGGAGTGTCGGGCGCGATTTGAATGCGCTCGGGGCGCACGACCATGACCGCCGACGCGCCCAAGACGCAGTCGGCCCCGCACAAACCGCGCAACTGCCGAGCGCCGTCCAGCCGGGCATAGCCGTCGGCGATGTCGGCGACTTTGCCGGAGAGGAAGTTGGACTCGCCGACAAAATCGGCGATGAACGGAGTCGCCGGCGCGTCGTAGATTTTCTCCGCCGCATCGACTTGCACGATGCGGCCGTGGTTGAAAACCGCGATGCGGTCGCTCATCACCAGCGCTTCTTCCTGGTCGTGGGTGACATACAAAATGGTGGTCTGGATGTTGCGGTGGATACGCATAATCTCGATTTGCATCTGTTCGCGCAGTTTTTTGTCCAACGCGCCGAGCGGCTCGTCCATCAACAACACGCGCGGGTTGAACACCATCGCCCGCGCCAGCGCGACGCGCTGCTGCTGGCCGCCGGACAGTTGCGCCGGGCGGCGACCGCCATGCTCGGGCAAGCCGACCAAGTCGAGCGCATCAAAGACCCGGCGGGCGATTTCGTCTTTCGGCTGCTTGCGCATGCGCAACGGGAAGGCGATGTTCTGCGCCACCGTCATGTGCGGGAACAGCGCATAATGCTGAAACACCATGCCGATGTCGCGCTTATACGGCGGCAGCGGGTCGAGCGGCTTGCCGTCGAGTTCAATGGAGCCGTCGGAGGCGTTCAAAAACCCGGCGACCATCATCAGCGTCGTGGTTTTGCCCGATCCGGAGGGCCCGAGGAAGGTGATGAACTCGCCGCGAGCAATTTGCAGCGAGACATCGTCGACCGCGGTTACCTCGCCGAAGCGTTTGGAAACCGTCCTCAACTCGAGGATGATTTCGCCGGGCGTTGTATGGTGTTCGGATTTCATGTCGGGCGCGTTCATGGATGCGGCGTTTTGCGGCCGCTGTTGCGACTCGTTACGCTTTCCACCAGCAACGCGGCCAGGGAAAACAAGAAAATCAGCGTGGCGATGGCGGCGATGGTCGGGTCCACATCGCCGCGGATGTTGGACCACATCTGCACCGTGACCGGGCGCACCACCGGCGTGCTGATGAACAGCGACACCACCAACTCGTCAAACGAAATCACCATGGCGAACAACAACCCCGACAACACCGCCGGCAGAATCAACGGCAAGGTGACCAGCCTGAAGGCGGCCCACGGTGTTGCGCCGAGGTTGGCGGCGGCATCTTCCAAGCGCTTATCCACCAGTTGCAGAGATGCGCCGACGGTGGATAAGACATACGGAATGGTCAGCACGGTGTGCGCGAGAATCAGCCCGCCGATGCTGCCATACAAGCCCCAGATTCGAAACACCCCGAACAAGGCCGCGGCGGTGATGATGACCGGCACCACCAGCGGCGCCATGAGGATGCCGTTGATGATGGCGGCGCCGGGAATGCTGCCGCGGTTCAACGCCAAGGCAGCCGCGGTGCCTAACACGGTCGCGGCGATGCCGGCCGGCAACATGACGCGCAAACTGGTCCAGAGCGAGCGCAGCCAGGCCGGGTTGTCGACGATGTTTTCATACCACTGCATGGAGTAGCCCGGCGGCGGGAAGGTCAGAAACTGCGCCGAACTGAACGAGATGATGAGGACGATGACGATGGGCGCGATGATGTACATCGAGACCAATGCGCAAACTGTGATGCGCGCCGCGCGCCAGATGCGAACTTGTTGCATGTCAGGCGCGGATGTCCGGCTTGACGCCGAAGACCTTGTAGGTGACGGTGAAAATCAACGCGGTGCCGGCCAACAAAATCATGGCCAACGCGGCTGACAGCCCCCAGTTGCCGAAAAGGTCAATCTGCTCCTGAATCAACTGCGCGACCATGATGTCGCGCCGCCCGCCGAGCAGCGCCGGGGTGATGAAGTAGCCGAGCGAGATGATGAAAACCAGCATGCAACCGGTGAGCACGCCGGGCAGACTGAGCGGCAGATACACGCGAAAGAACGCCGGCAACGGCGGCGCGCCCAAGTTGGCTGCGGCCTTCATGTAACCGTCGTCGATGCGCGACAGCACCGAGAACAGCGGGAAGACCATGAACGGCAGCAGGATTTGCACCATGCCGATAAGCACCCCGGTGCGGTTGTAAATCAGTTCCAGCGGCTCGGCGATGAGCCCGATGCCGAGCAGCATGTCGTTAATTAACCCTTTGGGTTGCAACAACACCAGCCAGGCGAAAGTGCGCACCAGGATGCTGGTCCAAAAAGGAATCAGCACGATGTAAATCAGGATGCGCTTGGCTGCGGGGCCGGCGTGCACCATGGTGTATGCCATCGGATAACCGAACAGAAGGCAGAACACCGTGGTGGCGCCGCTGATGGCGACGGTGTTCCACAACACCTTGAGATAAATGACTTCGCCCAAGGCGGTGGCGTAGTTGTGCGCGCCCCACACCGGGTCCGATACGCTTCGCAACAGCAACCAGAACACCGGGTAGACGAACGCCACCAGCAACAACGCGGTCGCCGGAATCACCAGCAGCGCGCGCCGGTCTCGCGTCACCGTTGACGGCATCGCTTCATCCGCCGGCCGCCGGCGCGCGCATGGTGGCGCGCCGGCGGGTTGTTAAAAAACATGTTTGCCGGCCGCGGCCCGACTGAGTCAGGACAACTTCCATTCGGTCCAGCGCTTGGCAAGCGGCTCGAGGTTGTCGCGCCAGTAGTCGATGTCAATCAAAATCCCCCGGCTGGCATTGTCCGGATGCGTGGACAGCCACGGCTTGACCGCCTCTTCAATCATCTCAAACGCATCCAGATTGGTCGGTGCGTAGGCCAAGCGGTTTGCCATCCGCGCTTGGTTTTCCGGCTTGGTTACATAGTTCATAAACTGCATGGCCACATCGGCGTTGGCCGCGCCTTTGGGGATGACATAGTAGTCAACCGAGCGGATGTTTTGATTCCACTCGATGTTGACCGGCGCGCCTTTCTGGTGGCTGTCGTAGCCGCGGCCGTTGAGAATCAAACCGCAGCCGACCACACCGTCGCCGAACAACTGCTGCGATTCCGAGTTGCTCTTCCACAGAATTAAGTCGTCTTTGATGGTGTCGAGTTTGGCGAACGCGCGGTCGACATCCAGCGGGTAGAGAGATTCCATCGCCACGCCGTCGGCGAGCAGCGCATGTTCGAGAGTCGGGAACACCCTATCGCGCAAGGTGCGTTTGCCGGGGAACTTCGCCACATTGAAAACATCCGCCCAACTGCGCGGATGCCGGCCGGTGGGGAAGGCGTCGGTGTTGTAGCCGATGTTGTATGACCAGACGATGTTGGCCACGCCGTAGTCGTGCACATACTCGGGTTCGACTTCGTTGACATCGACTACCGTGGGGTCGATTTTCTCGAAATACCCTTTTCGCGAGTCGACCGCCAACTGCACATCGACCACATCGACGACATCCCAGATGGGCTTGCCGCTTTCCAACATCGCGCTCAGTTTGGCCGCGTTCATGGGGCCGCCTTGAATCACCTCGGCCCCGGTGGCGGCGCTGAACGGGTCGCAGTAAGCGGCGATTTGCGCGTCCCTGTAGACGCCGCCCCAGGTGGTGTGCACCATGTGGCGGCCGCTCAAATGCGAGGCGGCGAGCGCATTGCCGCACAGCAACGGCGCGGCCGTGGCGGCGCCGGCCGCGGCCGCCGCTTTGAGAAAACGCCGGCGGCCGGCATTCGCCGTTTCGTTTGCCGCATGGTGCGCGGCTTGGTTGAGAGTTGTATGAGTCATGACTAAATCCTCCTCGGTCTGGGTTGAAGGTAAAACGGTTGGCGACGAGTCACATCGCCTGCATATGACTGGCATCATCCGCTTTTCGGGAATCCCGGAAATGCGGCATCACTTCACTGATGAAAAGTTCAAGCGAGCGCTTGGTGAGCGCGTGCGGCAGGCCGAAGTTCGCGCCGTATAGCAGATGGTCCACGCCGGCTTGTTGGTAGCGTTTCAGTTTGGCGACAATCTGCGCCGGCGTGCCGAACAGCATGTTCTCGCACAAGTCTTCGGGCGCGCAGTTCTCCTTGCCGCTGATGACTTCCCAATCGACCGGCTCGGGGAAACCGTTGTTGAC
>RKSI01000061.1 GCA_007570905.1 Gammaproteobacteria bacterium | reverse complement strand
TTGATAGCGCCGATAGCGATGGAGGAAGGTCTTCGTTTTGCGATCCGCGAGGGCGGCCACACGGTGGGCGCCGGCGTCGTGACGAAGGTCGTCAAGTAATGCCGCAGCGCGGAGTTCACCGGCGCGAAGCGCGCGTTGCCGGGTTGATTAGGCCAGTAGCTCAATTGGCAGAGCAGCGGTCTCCAAAACCGCAGGTTGGGGGTTCAAGTCCCTCCTGGCCTGCCATTCGCTGAGGGCGGGCGCGGCGATGGCGGGCAAGACGGCAGGCAAGATGGCGGGCAAGGCGACCGAAGTCGGGGTTTCAGTCCAGGACCGGACGAAACTGGCGCTGGCGGCGGCGGCGCTGGCCGTCGGCGTCGGCCTGTTCTATTACCTCGACGAGCAGGGGCTGTTCGTAAAGGTCATCGCGATACTGGCGATGACCGCCGTCGCCATCGTCATCTTTTTCACGACCGCGAAAGGCCACGAAGTCGCCGACTTCCTGAAAGGCTCGCGCATTGAATTGCAGAAGATGGTGTGGCCGGGCAAGTCCGAGACGCTGCACTCGACGCTGCTGGTGTTCGCGGTGGTCTTTATCATCGCCCTTTTCCTGTGGCTGCTGGACCTGTCGCTGGCGTGGTTCATGCAGTTGCTGATTAAATAAGCCCGTGAACGCCGTTGAACAGATGGATGCAGCAGACGCCGCCGCAGACGCCGGCATCGACGCCGCCGGCGGCGCCGATGCCGGCGCCGCAACGCCCGGCCTATCGTGGTATGTCGTGCATGTCCATTCCGGCTTTGAGGCCCAGGTGCGGCAGTTTCTCGAGGAACGCATCGAGCGCTACGGCATGCAGAAGCGGTTCGGCCAGATCATGATGCCGAAAGAGGAAATCGTCGAGATGCGTTCCGGCCAGAAGCGCACCGTGTCGCGCAAGTTTTTCCCCGGCTACCTGCTGGTGGAGATGGACATGGACGAGGACACCTGGCACCTGGTCAAGGATGTGCCGCGCGTGCTCGGCTTTGTCGGCGGCTCGCGCGAGAAGCCGACGCCAATCGCGCAGAAAGAGGTGGACGCCATCCTCGACCGCATCCGCGAGGGCGCAGGCAAGCCGATGCCGCGCGTCGTGTTCGAGCCGGGCGAGGTCGTGCGCGTCATCGACGGCCCGTTCAACGACTTCAACGGCGCCGTCGAGGAAGTCAACTACGAGAAGAACCGGCTGCTGGTGCTGGTGCAGATTTTCGGGCGCTCGACGCCGGTTGAACTGGACTTTGACCAGGTCGAGAAAACCTGACGGAATTGCCCGGTGGCGAAGAAAATAGACACTTATATCCGGATGCAGGTGCCCGCGGGCGAGGCCAACCCCAGCCCGCCGGTCGGCCCGGCGCTCGGCCAGCACGGTCTTAACATCATGGACTTCTGCAAGGCGTTCAACGACCGCAGCGGCGGCATTGAAAAGGGCATGCCGGTGCCGGTGGTCATCAGCGTCTATGAAGACAAGAGTTTCACCTTCGTCATCAAGTCGCCGCCGGCGGCGGTGCTGCTCAGAAAGGCGGCCAACATCGACAAGGGCAGCGGCACGCCGAACCTGGAAAAAGTCGGCAAGGTGACGCGCCGCCAACTGGAGGAAATCGTCGCGCAGAAGGAAGGCGACCTGACCGCGGGCGACATGGACGCGGCGGTGCGAACCATCGCCGGCAGCGCGCGCAGCATGGGCATAGAGGTGGAGGGCGCCTGATGCCGCGGCTGTCGAAAAGGGCGAAACGCATAGCCGAAAAGTGCGACCCGGAAAAAACCTACGCGCCCGCCGAGGCGTTCGGCCTGCTGCGCGAGTGCTCGGAAGTGAAGTTCGGCGAATCGGTGGATGTCAGCATCAACCTCGGCGTGGATGCGCGCAAGGGCGACCAGATGGTGCGCGGCGCCGCCGGCCTGCCGCACGGCCTGGGCCGCAAGGTGCGGGTCGCGGTGTTCGCGCAGGGCGACAAGGCGGCGGAAGCCGAGAAGGCCGGCGCCGATGCGGTCGGCCTCGACGACCTGATTGAGCGCGCGCGCAAGGGCGACTTTGACTACGACGCGGTGGTCGCGGCGCCCGACGCGATGCCGGCGGTCGGCAAGATCGGCCAGGTGCTGGGGCCGCGCGGCCTGATGCCGAATCTCAAGGACGGCACCGTCACCGCGGAAGTCGCGGCGGCGGTGGAAAGCATCCGCAAGGGCCGCGCCCGCTACCGCATTGACAAGGCCGGCATCGTGCATTGCAGCATTGGCCGCCTTGATTTCAACGACAGCCAACTCGAGGAGAACCTCGGCGCGCTGATAGCCGACCTGGTCCGCAACAAGCCGTCGGCGGCCAAGGGCGTGTTCTTGCAGAAGGTGACGGTGTCCTCGACGATGGGGCCGGGCCTGAAGATAGACCGGGGCGCGTTCGGCGACTGACGGCGGGTGAACTGACATGGCGTTGAACCTTGAGGCGAAAAAACAGGTGGTGACGGAAGTGGCCGAGGCCGCGGCGCGCGCGAGTTCGGCGATCGCCGCCGACTACCACGGCCTGACGGTGGCCGAACTGACCCGCCTGCGCAAGCAGGCCGGCGAACAGGATGTGTGGCTGCGCGTCGTCAAGAACACGCTGGCGCGCCGCGCGCTGAACGGCACGCCGTTTGAATGCATGACCGAATCGCTGCGCGGGCCGCTCATCCTGGCGTTCTCGCACGACAACCCGGGCGCCGCGGCGAAACTGATCAAGGACTTCCAGAAGGAGAGCGACGACCTGGAAGTGAAAATCCTCGCCTTTGACGGCGAGTTGCAGGACCTGTCGGGGTTTGAGCGCCTCGCATCCCTGCCGACTTACGAGCAGGCCATCGGCCTGCTGATGGCGGTGATGAAGGCGCCGGTGGAAAAACTGGTGCGCACCGTGGCGGCGCCCGCCGCGAAACTGGTGCGCACCGTGGCCGCTTTGCGTGACGAAAAGCAAAAGTCCGCTTGAGCGTTGGTGGAAACACAAATCAAGGAGCAATTGAAGGAGAAAAGATGATGGCTTTATCGAAGGAAGAAATACTCGACGCAATCGCCGGAATGTCCGTGATGGATGTGGTGGATCTGGTGTCCTCGATGGAGGAGAAATTCGGCGTATCGGCAGCCGCCGTCGCCGCCGCCCCGGTGGCGGCGGCGGGCGACGGCGCCGCCGCCGCGGAAGAGGCGAAGAACGAGTTTGATATCGTTCTCGCCTCGCACGGCGACAACAAGGTGGCCGTCATCAAGGCGGTGCGCGCCGTGACCGACCTCGGCCTGAAAGAGGCCAAGGAACTGGTCGAGGGCGCGCCGGCGACGGTCAAGGAAGGGGTCGCCGCCAAAGACGCCGAGGAAATCAAGAAGCAACTCGAAGAAGCCGGCGGCGCCGTTGAGCTTAAATAAGCCCGCGCCGGGCCGCCGCCCCGCCGTTCGCAACGCCCGCTTGCGCGCCCGTCCGCGGGCGCCGCTCGCCTGAGCCCGCGCAAAACCCGGAGAACCGATGTACAGCTTTACCGAGAAGAAGCGCATCCGCAAGAATTTCGGCAAGAAATCCGAGCGGCTGAAAGTGCCCGACATGCTGCAAATGCAACTCGACTCCTACCGCGAGTTTCTGCAGCAGGACACGCCGCACGAGAAGCGCAGGGAAAAGGGGCTGCACGGCATTTTCAGCTCGGTGTTCCCCATCAGCAGCCATTCGGGCAATGCGCGGCTGTTCTACGAGCGCTACGAACTCGGCGAGCCGGAGTTTGATGTCAGCGAGTGCATGATGCGCGGGCGCACCTACGCGGCGCCGCTTAAGGTGTACATGAAACTGGTGCTGTACGAGAAGAAGGGCGGTTCCGGCGGGCGCCAGAAAGGCGCCGCGAAGAACGAGGAAAGGCCGGTCAAGGAGGTCAAGGAGCAGGATGTGTACATGGGCGAACTGCCGCTGATGACCGACACCGGCACCTTCGTCATCAACGGCACCGAGCGCGTCGTCGTCTCGCAACTGCACCGCTCGCCCGGCGTGTTCTTCGAGCACGACAAGGGCAAGACCCACTCGTCCGGCAAGTTGCTGTACTCGGCGCGCGTGATTCCCTACCGCGGCTCGTGGCTGGACTTTGAGTTTGACCCGAAGGACTGCCTGTTCGTGCGCATCGACCGGCGCCGCAAGTTGCCGGCGACGGTGCTGCTGCGCGCCTTCGGCATGGAAGACGAGGAAATCCTCGCCACCTTCTTCGAGACCGACACGATACGCCGCACCGGCGGCATCTACAAGATGCAGTTGATTGCCGAGCGCTTGCGCGGCGAGGTCGTCAAGTTTGACATTGAAATCAAGGGCCGGCGGCTGGTCGAGGCCGGGCGCCGCGTCACCGCCGGGCATGTCGCACAGGTGAAGAAGTCCGGCGTCAAGACGCTGCAGGTGCCGGTGGAATACCTGGTCGGCAAGGTGCTGGCGAAAGGCGTCGTGGACAAGAAGACCGGCGAGTTGATCGCCGCCGCCAACGACCGCGTCACCGAGGAACTGCTGGAGACACTCGAGCAGGCCGGCATCCGCGAGTTCGAGACGCTCTACACCAACGAGATAGACCGCGGTCCGTTCATGTCCGACACCCTGCGCCTCGACGCCACCGGGCGCAGCAAACTGGAGGCGCAGTTTGAAATCTACCGGATGATGCGCCCCGGCGAGCCGCCGGCGAAAGAGGCCGCCGAGAACCTGTTCAAGAACCTGTTCATGAACGCCGACCGCTACGACCTGTCGGAAGTCGGACGCATGAAATTCAACCGGCGCATTGGCCGCGAGTCCGGCGACGGCGCCGGCACGCTCGACCACGCCGATGTGCTCGATGTGATGCGCGCGCTGATTGCCATCCGCGACGGCACCGGCATGGTGGACGACATCGACCACCTCGGCAACCGCCGCGTCCGCAGCGTCGGCGAGACCGCCGAGAACGCGCTGCGTCTCGGCCTCATCCGCATCGAGCGCGTCGTCCGCGAGCGCCTGACATTCGCCGAGGTCGAGGAACTGATGCCGCAGGAACTGGTCAATTCCAAGCCGGTGTCGGCGGCCATCAAGGAATTCTTCGGCTCCAGCCAGTTGTCGCAATTCATGGACCAGAACAATCCGCTGGCCGAGGTCACGCACAAGCGGCGCATCTCGGCGCTCGGCCCCGGCGGTCTCGCGCGCGAACGCGCCAGTTTCGAGGTGCGCGATGTGCACCCGACCCACTACGGCAGGCTGTGCCCGATTGAGACCCCGGAAGGCCCCAACATCGGCCTGATCAACTCGCTTGCGATGTATGCGCGCCCGAACCCGTTCGGTTTCATCGAGACGCCGTACCTGAAAGTCGAGAAGGGCGTCGTGACGCCGGACATTGAATACCTGTCGGCGATAGACGAGGGCCACTACACCATCGCCCAGGCCAACGCGACGATAGACGCAAAGGGGCGGCTGACCGACGAACTGGTGTCGTGCCGCAAGCACAACGAATTCATCATGTTCACGCCCGACAAGGTGGACTACATGGACATCTCGCCGAAGCAGATTGTGTCGGTGGCGGCGGCGCTGATACCGTTTCTCGAGCACGACGACGCCAACCGCGCGCTGATGGGATCGAACATGCAGCGCCAGGCGGTGCCGACGCTGCGCAGCGAAAAGCCGCTGGTCGGCACCGGCATCGAGCGCAGCGTCGCCGCCGACTCCGGCGCCATCCTGTGCGCGCGGCGCGCCGGCGTCGTCGATACGGTGGACGCCGCGCGCATCGTCGTCAAGGTCGGCGACCAGGATGTGAAGGCCGGCGACTCCGGCGTGGACATCTACAAACTGACCAAATACACCCGCTCCAACCAGGACACCTGCATCAACCACCGCCCGCTGGTCAAGGTCGGCGATGTCATCGAGCGCGGAGATGTGCTGGCCGACGCCTCCTCGACAGACCAGGGCGAACTGGCGCTGGGGCAGAATGTGCTGGTCGCGTTCATGCCGTGGAACGGCTACAACTTCGAGGACTCCATCCTGATTTCCGAGCGCCTCGTGGAAGAGGAGCGCTACACCACCATCCATATCAAGGAACTGACCTGCACGGCG
Source organism: Gammaproteobacteria bacterium (assembly GCA_007570905.1). GTDB lineage: Bacteria > Pseudomonadota > Gammaproteobacteria > Poriferisulfidales > Oxydemutatoraceae > Oxydemutator. The sequence continues at coordinate 6,981 of RKSI01000061.1, read as the reverse complement.
CGCAGCACCAAACTCGGCAACGAGGAAATCACCGCCGACATCCCGAACATCGGCGAGGGCTTTCTGTCGAAACTCGACGAGTCCGGCATCGTCCACATCGGCGCCGATGTCAGGCCGGGCGACATCCTGGTCGGCAAGGTCACGCCGAAGGGCGAGAACCAGTTGACGCCGGAGGAAAAACTGCTGCGCGCGATCTTCGGCGAGAAGGCGTCGGATGTGAAGGACAACTCATTGCGGGTTCCGTCCGGCATTGAGGGCACCATCATAGATGTCAAGGTCTTCACGCGCGAGGGCGCCGCCAAGGACGACCGCGCGCTGGCGATTGAGCGCGGCGAAATAGAGAAACTTCGCAAGGACATGGACGACGAACTCAGGATCTACGAGGACGACCTCTTCGACCGCGTCCGCAAACTGATGACCGGCAAGACCGCCGCCGGCGGCCCCAACGGCCTCAAGGCCGGCGCCAAGGTGACGGCGGCGTACCTCGACGCGCTGGAGCGCGAGAAGTGGTTCCTGGTGCGGATGCAGAACGAGACGGTCAGCCGCAACCTTGAACGCCTGTCGGCGCGCTTCAAGGAGCAGCGCGAGCGCTCCGAAGAGAATTTCCGGGTGCGGCGCTCGAAACTCGAGGCCGGCGATGTGATGGCGCCGGATGTGCTGAAAATCGTCAAGGTGTACCTGGCGATGAAGCGGCGCATCCAGCCGGGCGACAAACTCGCCGGGCGCCACGGCAACAAGGGCGTGGTCTCGATGATAGTGCCGGTGGAAGACATGCCGTATCTCGAGGACGGAACGCCGGTGGACATCCTGCTGAACCCGCTGGGGGTGCCGTCGCGGATGAATGTCGGACAGGTGCTCGAGACGCACCTCGGCTGGGCGGCGAAACAACTCGGCAGGCAAATCAGCCAACTGCTGGACAGCGCCGCGTCGCCGTCCAAAATACGCGCGCTGCTGCACAAGGTGTACGACTACGGCGAGGAGCGCCCCGCCGGCGCGCTGAAAACGCTGAGCGACGACGAAATCCGCGCGCTGGCCGAAAACCTGCGCGCCGGCGTGCCGATTGCGACGCCGGTGTTTGACGGCGCCACCGAGAGCGAAATCAAGGGCCTGCTGGCGATGGCCGGGCTGCCCGAATCGGGCCAGGCGGTGCTCTACGACGGGCGTTCCGGCGAGGCGTTCGACCGCCCGGTGACGGTGGGCTACGCCTACATCATGAAACTCAACCACCTCGCCGACGACAAGATGCACGCGCGCTCGACCGGCCCCTACAGCATGATCACGCAGCAGCCGCTCGGCGGCAAGGCGCAGTTCGGCGGCCAGCGTTTCGGCGAGATGGAGGTGTGGGCGCTGGAGGCCTACGGCGCGGCGCACATCCTGCAGGAGATGCTGACGGTCAAGTCGGACGATGTGCGCGGCAGAAACCGCATGTACAAGAACATCGTCAACGGCGACTACACGACCGAGGCCGGCATTCCCGAGTCTTTCAATGTGCTGATGAAGGAAATCCGCTCGCTCGGCATCAGCATCGCCCTCGGCGGCAAGGGCGCGTGACGGCGCGGCAACTCCCGGAGAAGACATGAAGCAGTTTTTCAACCTGATGAAACAGAACGAGGGCGTCGAGGACTTCGATTACCTCCGCATCGGCGCGGCGTCGCCCGACGAGATTCGCTCGTGGTCCTACGGCGAGGTTCGCAAGCCCGAGACCATCAACTACCGCACCTTCAAGCCCGAACGCGAGGGGCTGTTCTGCGCCAAGATTTTCGGCCCGGTCAAGGACTACGAATGCCTGTGCGGCAAGTACAAGCGCCTCAAGCACCGCGGCGTGGTGTGCGAGAAATGCGGCGTCGAGGTGACGCTGACGCGCGTGCGCCGCGAGCGCATGGGGCACATCGACCTGGCCAGCCCGGTCGCGCACATCTGGTTCCTGAAGTCGCTGCCGTCGCGCATCGGCCTGCTGCTCGACATGACGCTGCGCGACATCGAGAGCGTGCTGTATTTCGAGAGTTACATCGTCATCGAGCCGGGCATGACCGACCTCAAGGAAGGCCAGTTGCTGACCGACGAGGAGTATTTCGACAAGATCGAGCAATACGGCGACCAGTTCACCGCGCGCATGGGCGCCGAGGCCATCCTGCAGTTCCTGAAAAAGATAGACCTTGAGAAAACCGCGCTGGAATTGCAGGAGGAAATCGCCAACACCACCTCCGACGCCAAACTGAAGCGGCTTTCCAAGCGGCTGAAACTGGCCAAGCAGTTCATCCGCTCCGGCAGCAAGCCGGAATGGATGATCCTGACGGTGCTGCCGGTGCTGCCGCCGGACCTGCGCCCGCTGGTGCCGCTCAGCGACGGGCGTTTCGCGGCCTCCGACCTCAACGACCTCTACCGCCGCGTCATCAACCGCAACAACCGCCTGAAGCGGCTGCTGGAACTCGGCTCGCCCGAGATCATCGTGCGCAACGAGAAGCGCATGCTGCAGGAGGCGGTGGACGCGCTGCTTGACAACGGGCGGCGCGGGCGCGTCGTAACCGGCACCAACAAGCGCCCGCTGAAATCGCTGGCCGACATGATCAAGGGCAAGCAGGGGCGCTTTCGCCAGAACCTGCTCGGCAAGCGCGTGGATTACTCGGGGCGCTCGGTCATCGTCGTCGGGCCGACGCTGAAACTGCACCAGTGCGGCCTGCCGAAGAAAATGGCGGTTGAGTTGTTCAAGCCGTTCATTTACAGCAAACTCTACCGGCGCGGCCTGGTGACGACCATCAAGACCGCCAAGAAACTCGTCGAGAAAGAGGGGCCGGAGGTGTGGGACATCCTCGAGGAGATTATCCACGAATACCCGATTCTGCTGAACCGCGCGCCGACGCTGCACCGCCTCGGCGTGCAGGCGTTTGAGCCGGTGTTGATTGAGGGCAAGGCGATACAACTGCACCCGCTGGTGTGCGCCGCCTTCAACGCCGACTTTGACGGCGACCAGATGGCGGTGCATGTGCCGCTGTCGCTCGAGGCGCAACTGGAGGCGCGCTGCCTGATGATGTCCACCAACAACATCCTGTCGCCGGCCAACGGCAACCCTATCATCGTGCCGTCGCAGGACATCGTGCTCGGCCTGTATTACATGACGCGCGAGCGCGCCGACGCCGCCGGCGCCGGCATGAAGTTCGCCGATTTCGGCGAACTGGAGCGCGCCTACGCCGCCGGCTGCGTCGAACTGCACGCCCGCATCGAGGTGCGGCTGGAGCGCCCCTACCGCGAGGGCGACGAAGGCGGCAAGCGCATCGAGACCACCGTCGGGCGCGCCAAACTGGCGCAAATCCTGCCGCCCAACCTGCCGTTTGAACTGGTGGACCGGGTGCTCGACAAGCGCGGCATCCTTGAACTGGTGGATGTCAGCCACCGCAAGACCAGCCTGAAAGACACCGTCGTCTTCGCCGACCGGCTGATGTACACCGGCTTCCATTACGCCACCCGCTCCGCCGTGTCGTTCGGCGTGGACGACATGGTGGTGCCGAGCGACAAGCAGGCGATACTCAACGAGGTCGAGGACGAGGTGAAGGAAATCGAGAACCAGTACGCGTCCGGCTTCGTCACCGCCGGCGAGAAATACAACAAGGTCATCGACATCTGGTCCAACGCCAACGACCGCATCGCCAACCGCATGATGGACGAGCTCAGCACCGAGGAGGTCGTGGACAGCGGCGGCAAGCGGATCAGCCAGTCGTCGTTCAACTCGATCTTCATGATGGCCAACTCGGGGGCGCGCGGCTCGGCACTGCAAATCCGCCAACTCGCCGGCATGCGCGGGCTGATGGCCAAGCCAGACGGCTCCATCATCGAGACGCCGATCACCGCGAACTTCCGCGAGGGCCTGAACATCCTGCAATACTTCATCTCGACGCACGGCGCGCGCAAGGGCCTCGCCGACACCGCGCTGAAGACCGCCAACTCCGGCTACCTGACGCGCCGCCTGGTGGACACCGCGCAGGACCTCGTGGTAACCGAGGAGGACTGCGGCACCAGCGAGGGCATCATGGTCAAGCCCAACATCGAGGGCGGCGACATCGTCGAGTCGCTTGAGGAGCGCGTGCTGGGCCGCATCATTCTGGAAGACATCAAGTCCGGCAAGAAGACGCTGATTGCCGCGGGCACGCTGCTCGACGAGGAGCAACTGAAAAAACTCGACCGCCACGGCGTTGACCAGATCAAGGTGCGCTCGCCGATTACCTGCGAGACGCGCTACGGCATCTGCGCGAAATGCTACGGGCGCGACCTCGCGCGCGGCTATCTCATCAACCTCGGCGAGGCGGTCGGCATCATCGCCGCGCAGTCCATCGGCGAACCCGGCACCCAGTTGACGATGCGCACCTTCCACATCGGCGGCGCCGCCAGCCGCTCGGTCGCCATCAACAATGTCGCCGTCAACGGCAGCGGCTCGGTGCGCCTGCACCGCATGAAACTGCTCGGCCACTCCAGCGGCGAAAGCGTCGTGGTGTCGCGCTCCGGTGAAATCAGCGTCATCTCCGAGCACGGCAGCGAGCAGGAACGCTACAAGATTCCGTTCGGCGCGCGCCTGACGGTCGCCGACGGCGACGCGGTCAAGGCCGGCCAGGTCGTCGCCCACTGGGACCCGCATATGCACCCGATTATCGCCGAGGTCGCCGGCACCGTCCGCCAGGAGGCGTTTGCCGACGGCATCAATGTCGTCAGCCAGACCGACGAGATGACCGGCATCAGTTCAACCACCGTCACCGCCGCCAGCAAGGAGCAGACGCCGACCATCAAGCTCGAGGACGGCAAGGGCCGCGCCGTGATGCTGCCGAACGGGCGCCCGGCCAGTTACCGCCTGACGCCGGGCGCCGTCGTCACGCTGACCGACGGCGCCGAGGTCGGCATCGGCGATGTCATCGCGCGCATCCCGCAGGAAAGCAGCAAGACCCGCGACATCACCGGCGGTCTGCCGCGCGTCGCCGACCTGTTTGAGGCGCGCAAGCCGAAGGAATCGGCGATCCTCGCCGAGGCCACCGGCACCGTCAGTTTCGGCAGGGAAACCAAGGGCAAGCAGCGCGTCATCATCACCGGCGACGACGGCGAATCGGTCGAGATGCTGCTTCCTAAATGGCGGCGCATTGAAATCCTCGAAGGCGAGCAGGTCGAGCAGGGCGAGATTATCTCCGAGGGCGAATTCAACTCGCACGACATCCTGCGCCTGCTCGGCGTCAGCGCGCTGGCCGAATACCTGGTCAAGGAGATTCAGGATGTCTATCGCCTGCAAGGCGTCAAGATAAACGACAAGCACATCGAGGTCATCATCCGCCAGATGCTGCGCAAGGTGGAAATCACGGCGCCTAACGACAGCGGCTACCTGGTCGGCGACACCGTAGAGAAGAAGGAACTGACGGAACTGAACGAGAAACTGGAGCGCGAGGGCAAGAAGCCGGTGCAATACAACCCGCTGCTGCTCGGCATCACCAAGGCGTCGCTGGTGACCGAATCGTTCGTGTCGGCGGCGTCGTTCCAGGAAACCACGCGCGTCCTGACCGAGGCCATCGTGCGCAACGCCAAGGACCACCTGCGCGGCCTGAAGGAGAATGTCATTGTCGGGCGCCTGATACCGGCGGGCAGCGGCTGGGTCTCGCGCGACCAGCGCCGCAGCGAACTGGAAATGGAGATGAACGCGCTTGAAGAGGGCCTGTCGGCCACCATCCAGGCCGCCAGCGCCGCCCCGGAAGAGCCTGCCGCCCCGCCGGAAGAGCCGGCAGCCCTGCCGGAAGAGCCGGCAGCCGCCGAGCCAAAGAAACCCGCCGCCGAACCCGCCGGCAAGTAACCGCAGTTGTTGCCGGAATACGCCGGGCCGCTGCGCCGTCTGGCGGACAAATAACACGCCGATGGCGGCGCGACACCGGCAGCAACGGCGCCGCCGGGCATCGCGCGAGGTTCAGGCTATGCGGCGGCGCAGTGGCGGCGCCGACAGCAGCGGGACAGTCAGCACCACCAATGCAGTGAGGTTGAGCGCGGCGCGGGGCTCAGGCCGTGCGCCGCCGCCGCGACGCCGACAGCAACAGCAACGCGGCCAGCAGCGCCAGCGCGATGAGCGCGGCGGAGCCGAACGCACCGCTGCTGCTGCTTCCGCCAGCGCCGCCGCCGATGCGGACGCCGAGCGGGTCCTTGATGATGCCGTTCACTTCGCCGTCGTCATCGTTAGGGCCGCCGTCTGTTACATAAACCGCAAGGCAATCGCCTGACGACAGGCTGTACAAGTCGTCCGCATCATCGGGACACCCGCCGTCTTCGGCGCGGCGCATCGCAAAGCCGTAGCGGTCGCCGCCGCTGCGGTCAAATGAACCGCCCACCTTGAACACCTCCACGCCGGCGCCGCGGAACGCCTGCGGCAGCGGGATAATCACGCCCGCCATGCCGCCCGCAGGTGTCGCTGACGACACCGAAGCGTAATCCACTCCGTATATCGCAAAGTCATACACGACCGAATTGGCGGCAAACTCCGACGCCTGCCAGGCGGTGTAATCCACCGTGTCTGCTGCGGCAACCCGCGCCAGCGTCTCGTCGCCCGCGCGCAGGCGGTGCGAACGCAACACCGGGCGTATGTGGCGCACCTCCTCCGTTGCAGAGACCGGCAGGTGCGACAGGCCGTCAAAGTCGTCAAACATGTCGGCGATGCCGCCGCCGCTGAAAACCGCGCCGCACAATGCCTGCCGCGTGGCTATCACGGCATCGCCCTGCGCCTGCGGGCGTCCGCCGCCCGCCCGCCGGCGCGTCGCTGAAAACCGGTCTCCGGGCCGGCGGCGGGCGGGGTGGAAATGCTTTTGACTTGCGGCGGGTTTCGGGCTATCATCCGGAATGCCGTGAACCTTTCCCGCCGAAGGGCGGGGAAGGTTTGTTTGCATTTGTTTGTATTGAATCAGCGCCCGGAGAGCAATGGCGACCATCAACCAACTGGTGCGAAAGCCCAGAAAGCGAAAAATCGGCAAG
>RKSI01000121.1 GCA_007570905.1 Gammaproteobacteria bacterium | reverse complement strand
AGGCAGGCGCCAAACGCGACGAAGTCGCCGAAAAAGCCGGGGAACTGGAAACGCTGGTGCGTGACGAAATCGGCGATGACTGGCAGGCCGTTGCGCGCTGGGTGCTCGTCGCCGAAGACCTGCGGATGATGCATTCCGACCTTGACGAACTCGACAAGGCGCGTGAAAACATCGTCGTGCAGCGGCGGCGCGGCGAACACTACGGCAAGTTGGACGGCCATTACCGCGCCATCAACGACGCCGCCGGCGCGCAGGTTCATCACTGGCGCGCGGTGTCGCGCGATGCGGCGGGGCGGGTCTTGTCGGAGGTGTACGGCAACGGATTGCACGGCGAGAACCGCTACCACCCGGCCACCGGGCGCCTGCTGGAAACTATCACGGCAACGCCGTCGGGCCAGGATGTGCGGCGCCACGCCTACACCTACGACGCGCTCGGCAATCTGGCCAGCCGCGCCGACCGCGTGCGCGGCATTGAGGAATCGTTCGCCTACGACGACCTCGACCGTCTCGTGTCGTCCATGGTGACCGGCGCCGGGCTTGGCGACGACTACAACAAGATTGTGACTTACGCCTACGATGAAACCGGCAACCTGATAGCGAAGTCCGATGTCGGCGACTACACCTACGGCGACCAGGGCCGCCTGCCGCACGCCGTAACCAACACGCCGCGCGGGCGCTACCGCTATGACGCCAGCGGGCGGATGGTGGACAGCCCGGACTTCACCGCCGTCTGGAACGCCTACAACAAGCCGTCGTCCATAACGCGCAAGTCCGACGGGCGCACGCTGCGGATGTATTACGACGCCGACCGCCGCAAAATCAAGCAGTCGGACTCGGCGAACGGGCAGACCGTCTATGTCGGCGGCCTCTACGAGAAAGTCGTCCGCAACGGCGTCGTGCAGCACCGCCATTACATCCACGCCGAGAACCGTCTGGTCGCCGTCAAGTCCATCGCGGGCGACGGCGGCCCGCAAACCGGCGACTTCCGCTACTTCCATTGGGATGTGCTGGGGTCTCCCGACGCGGTCAGCGACCACAGCGGGCAAATCGTCGAGACCTTCAGTTACACGCCGTTCGGCGAGCGCCGCGCGAACCCGGCCACCGGCGTGGCCAACGGCGCGGGCGCCGGCGCGGGCGCCGCGGCGTCAGCGTGGACGCAGCGCGGCTATACCGGCCACGAGCACCTCGATGCGTTCGGCCTGATAGACATGAAAGGGCGCGTCTATAACCCCGCCATCGGGCGCTTTCTGAGTCCCGACCCGCATATACAGGCGCCCGACCGCACGCAAAACCACAACCGTTACAGCTATGTGATGAACAACCCGATGAAATACACCGACCCCAGTGGTTTCTTCATCAAGAGGTTTGTCAAATCTATATCTCGCGCATTCCGCAGTTTGTTCAAGAAGCGCATCATCCGCTTTGCAATCGCCGCGGCGGTCAGTTATGTCGCCGGCTCGTGGGCCTACGCCAAATACCTCGGCAAATGGGGCGCCACCGCAGCCGCCGCCACCGCCAAGGCGCCGGCGTGGGCGCTGACCAACGCGCGCCTGCTGCAAGGCGCCGTCGGCGGCTCGGTGTTCAGCATGTCGTCGTCGGCGCTGAACGGCGAGTTCAACGGCCTGCTCGGCAACGGCCTGCGCGGCGCGCTCGGCGGTTCGCTGTCGGGCGGCGTCAACGCCTGGTTCTCGCCGGGCAACTACTCGGCGGCGCGCGTTTTTGCCGACAGCCTCGCCGGCGGCGCGTCGGAAGTGCTGCACGGCGGCAAGTTCGCCGACGGTTTCAAGGCGAGTTTCCGCGCCGCGGCGTTGTCGGCGGCGGCGATGGGCATGCGCGAGAAGATGATAGCGCAGTCCAAACTCGACCCGCGAAACGCGGCGGGCGAGAGCGCCGGCTTTCGCGGCGACAACTTCAAACTGGCCGGCGGGCGCATCGTCTCGTGGCTGTCCGAGCAGGTGCCCAGCCCGTTCGGCGGCGTGCAGGGCGGGCAGGGCCAATTCTTCGGTCACGCCTACGAGCCTGGTTCGTGGCTTGATCTGGTGCACGAGGCGTACGCCGGGCCGCACGATTACCTTAACAGCAACTACTGGTATGACTCGATGGGCAACATCAAGCGCATGTCGGGCTTCGCGCGCGGCTTCGGCGAGGTGCTGAACTTCGCCAACCTGGTGGTGGCGACGCCGTTTGTCGCGGCGTCGGTGACGCCGGCGTGGGCGACGCGCAGCCTGCGCTGAGGCGTCAGCGGAAGACGACGAGGTGCTCGATGTCGAGGCGGATGCCGATGGCCTCGCCGATCCGGTGGTCGTGGTGACTGGGGGCGAAACAATGGATGGTTTCGCCGCTTTCAAGGCGCAGGTGATAGAGAAATTCGGCGCCGCGAAACTGCTTTTTCTCTATCACCGCGCGCAGGCCGCCGGCGTCGTCGTGGATGATGTCGTCGGGGCGTATCAGCACGCTGACGCGGGCGCCGTCTTCCAGGCCGGAAAGCGCGCCGTCCGCCGCCGGCGGCTCGAGGCGCCCGAGCGCGGTGTCAATGCCGCGGCCGCGGCGCACGGCGCCGTCGAGCATCGCGCCCATGCCGACAAAGGTCGCGGTCTCGCGCGACACCGGGCGGTGATAGACATTGTAGGCGGTGTCCCATTGCAGCACGCGCCCGCCGCGCATGACGCCGAGCATGTCCGACATCGCCAGCGCCTCGCTCTGGTCGTGGGTGATGAACAGCGCGGTGATGTTCTCGCGGCGCAGGATGTCGCGTATCTCGCCGGCCAGTTGCAGTTTCAGTTCGGCGTCGAGATTGGAGAAAGGCTCGTCCAGCAGCAGCAGGCCCGGGCGCGGCGCCAGCGCGCGCGCCAGCGCGATGCGCTGCTGCTGGCCGCCCGACAACTCGTGCGGATAGCGCCGCGCGCATTCCGTCATGGCCGTCAATTCCAGCAGTTGGCCGACGCGCTCGCGGCGCTCGGCGGCGGGAAGTTTACGCACGCCGAAGGCGATGTTGCGCTCCGCCGTCAGGTGCGGAAACAGCGCGTAGTCCTGAAACATCATGCCGATTTGCCGG
>RKSI01000111.1 GCA_007570905.1 Gammaproteobacteria bacterium | reverse complement strand
AGTTCCTCCGGCTCCATCAGCAGTTCCTCGCGCCGCGTGCCGGAGCGCTTGATGTTGATGGCGGGATAAATGCGGCGCTCGGCGATGCGCCGGTCAAGGTGCATTTCCATGTTTCCGGTGCCCTTGAATTCCTCGTAAATGACCTCGTCCATCTTGGAGCCGGTGTCTATCAGCGCCGTCGCCAGTATCGTCAGGCTGCCGGTGCTGTCCACATTGCGCGCGGCGCCGAAGAAACGCTTCGGGCGGTGCAGCGCGTTGGCGTCCACGCCGCCGGTCAGCACCTTGCCCGACGACGGCGCCACGGTGTTGTGGGCGCGCGCCAGGCGCGTGATGGAGTCGAGCAGGATGACGACATCCAGTTTGTGCTCGACCAGCCGCTTGGCCTTCTCAATCGCCATGTTGGCGACCTGCACATGGCGGTGCGCCGGTTCGTCAAAGGTGCTGGAGATGACCTCGCCGCGCACCATGCGCTGCATCTCGGTGACCTCTTCGGGGCGCTCGTCTATCAGCAGCACCATCAGATAGACATTCGGGTGGTTGGCGGCGATGCTCTGCGCGATGTTTTGCAGCATGATGGTCTTGCCGGCCTTCGGCGGCGACACAATCAGGCCGCGCTGCCCCTTGCCGATGGGCGACACGATGTCAATGATGCGCGCGGTGATGTCCTCGGAACTGCCGTTGCCGCGCTCAAGCCGCAGGCGGTCGTCGGCGTGCAGCGGCGTCAGGTTCTCAAACAGCACCTTGTTGCGCGTCTGCTCCGGCGGCTCCATGTTGATGGTCTCTATCTTCAGCAGCGCGAAGTAGCGCTCGCTTTCCTTCGGCGGGCGTATCTTGCCGGTGATGGTGTCGCCGGTGCGAAGTTCAAAGCGGCGTATCTGGCTCGGCGACACATAAATGTCGTCCGGCCCGGCGAGGTAGGAGTAGTCGGACGAGCGCATAAAGCCGAAACTGTCGGGCAGAATCTCGAGCACGCCCTCGCTGTAGATGTCCTCGCGGTTTCTCGCCGTGGTCTTCAGGATGGAGAAGATGATGTCCTGGCGCTTGGCGCGCGACACATTCTCGATGCCGAGCGATTCGGCCAGCGAGGTCAGTTCGGCGGCGGGCTTTTTCTTCAATTCAATGATGTTCATGGTCATGGTCGGAGGCTCTTGGGGTTGGCGGCCCGCTATCGGGGCCGGTGGGAGGGCGGAATCAGGCGCACCTTCGCGGGTGCGCCGCCAGTATGACACGCCGCCGCCCGCATTTCAAGCGGTGACACGGGTGTCTGAACGGTTGCGCGCGGCGTCAGAGGGTCTGGTCGATGAAGGCCGTCAACTGCGAGCGCGTAACGGCGCCGACGCTGGTGTTCTCGACATTGCCGTTCTTGAACAGCAGCAGCGTCGGAATGCCGCGAATGCCGAAGCGCGGCGGCGTGTCGGGGTTGGCGTCCACATCCAGTTTGACGATCTTCAGGCGGCCCTCGTATTCGGGCGCGATTTCCTCAAGCAGCGGGCTGATGGTCTTGCACGGCCCGCACCACTCGGCCCAGAAATCCACCAGCACCGGAATGTCGGATTCCAGCACCTCGCGCTGGAAATCGGCGTCGCTGGTGCTGGCAATGTGCTCGTTTGTTGCCATAATGGTTGTAGTATATAAAAATTCCGCGTGATTGTAATGGTCAACTTCCCGTTTTTTCAGTTTTGGGCGCCGGCGGCGCTGCTGGCGGCGTTAGCGGCGCCGCCCGCCGCCGCCGCCGCGTCCGCAGGCGCCGCCGAGGTCTGCCGTCTGATAGGCGGCAAATTGTCGTCGGTGTCGGTGGCCGAGTGCCTCGACCGCGGCCTCGTTGAAAGCGGCGTGCGCACGAGCGGCGGCCTGGCGCTGCTCTACAAGGAATACCCGCCGCTCGGCGCGCGCAAGCCGAACGCGCGCGTGCTGCTGATTGGCGGCACGCACGGCGACGAATATGCGTCGTTCAGCGTCGTATTCAAGTGGATGGAAATTCTCGACCGCCATCATTCCGGCCTGTTTCACTGGCGCATCGCGCCGGCGGTCAATCCCGACGGCCTGCTGGAAAGTCCGGCGGTGCGCCCGAACGGCGGCGGCGCCGACCTCAACCGCAACCTGGCGAGCAGGGACTGGAATGAAAAGGCGCTGCATTACTGGCGCAACCACGCCGGCGGCGACCGCCGCCGCTACCCCGGCCCGCGCGCCGAAAGCGAGAGCGAGACGCGCTGGCTGGCCGGCGAAATCCGCTCTTTCAGGCCCGATGTCATCGTCTCGGTGCACGCGCCTTACGGCGTGGTGGACTACGACGGCCCGGCGGGCATCGCGCCGCCTGCGGGACTCGGGCCGCTGCCGTTTCTTGATTTGCCGACCTTTCCGGGGTCGCTTGGGCGCTACGCCGGCGAAGACCTGGGGATTCCGGTGCTGACGATAGAACTGGCGTCGTCCAGGCGGATGCCGAGCGACGGCGACTTGCGAACCATCTGGGTGGATCTGGTGCGCTGGCTGCGGCTGAATATCCGCGCGCGCGGCTGAACGGCGGGCGCCCGGACGCGCCGGGCGTTCAGGCGCTCACACGCGGCCCTCAAAGACGATTTTCCAGGCGCCGTTTTCCTTCTTCCAGAACTGCTGCTTGCGGTAGGCGATGTTGTAGTTGTTGCTGCGGTAGTCCTGGTCAAAGTGCGCGACGAACAATTCCGGCGTTTGTGAATACATCAGCAGGTCAATCTCGCCGACGCCGACCTTGATGAAGGTCTTGGCGCGCGCGTTGCGCCGCGTGCGCGCCGTCATCTGCCGGTAATCCTGTTTGGCGTCGCGGTAGTCGCCGGAGTAGTGCGCGAGGTATTTCTCGACATCCATGCTTTGCCAGTCGTCCTGCCATTGGCGGATGGCGTTCAGCAGGCCGTCGCGCCGCCGCCGCCAGTCCCCGCGTTCAAGCCACGCGACATCGTTCGCCAGTATCACCGGCGCGTCGCCGAGTTTCATCTGCCGGAGTTCGCCGATGACCTCGTTGCTGGCGACGATGCAGCCGCGGCTCGCCTGCGGCGGGCGGCTGTAGGTGATGCGCGGCACGCCGTGCAGCCAGATGCCGTGACCACTGCGGCGGTGGGCGCGGTCCCATGCGTTCGGATAATTAAGCGGCCAGGCGCCGGCGCCGTAGAGTTCGGCGAGGCCGTCGTCGTCGAGACGGCTGGTGATGCGATAGACGCCGGTCGGCGTGCGGTTGTCGCCCTCGCTGTTCTTGTCCATGCCGCCCTTGCCGTAGGAGGCGTAGTAATCGGCGACCAGCAGCGGCGCGTCGCGGTGGTTCTCAAACAGATACAGGCGCGAGCGCGCCGCGTCAAACAGCAGCGCGTGGCGGTGGCGGTCGGAGAGTTGCACGATGTTGGCGGGCAGATGCCCGTCGTTTGCGGGGCGGTGGCGCACGCGCGCCTTCGCCTCTTCCAGCAATTCGGCGAGGCGGCGTTTGGCGCCGCCGCCGAGCGGCAGCAGCGTCTGTTGCTGCGCCTGCGCCGCCAGCAGGTCGGCGTAGGCCACCGCCGCAATGCGGAAGTTCGGATGCCGTTCAAGCAGGCCGGACAGCGTTTCCAGCGCCTCGTGGCGGCGGCCCGAAACCAGCGCTTCAATCGCGCGGTTGAGTTCCACTTCGGCCTGCTCCCTTGCGACCGCGCCAATGATGGGCGCGCTGTTTGGTGTGTCGTTTGGTGTGCCGTCGGGCGCATTGCCGGGTGCGTTGTCCGGTGCGTTGTTTGGCGCGCCGTTGAGTGTGCCGTTTGGTGTGCTGTCCGGCGCCGCGTGCGCCTGCGCCAGCCACAGGCAGACGATAATCGCCGCCGCCGTTCCAATGCCTGTGTTTGCGTTGGTGTTCATCTTTTTCATTGACGCCGGATGACGCGCTCGCGCGTAATTTTCCAGCCGTCGCCGGTGTTTTTCAGCGACATGCGCTTAATAACGGTGCTGGACAGAAGGTTGGAGCGGTAGGCCTGCTGGAAGACGACATTGGCCGAATCGCCGTCGTTGTCGCGGATGGCGAGGTTGGAGATTTCAACGCTGATGCGGCGCGGCCCGAGTATGCGCTCGCGGCGCTGGCGCCGCCAACTCTGGTGATCGGCGCCGGTGCGTGGCCGGTAATCGGGCGCGTAACTGGCGAAATAGCCGTCCAGATTCTTGCCTGCCCAGGCCTGCGCCCAGCGCTCTATGCTCGCGGCAATCATCTCGTCGTCGTCTTTGGCGTCGCGCACCGGCGCCGGCGGCTCTTCCGGCTCCTCAATCAGCGGCTTTTCCAGTTCCGTCGCCGCCAGCACGGCATCGGACAGCGCGGCGGTCGCTGTCGCCGCAGCCGGCATCGCGGCGGTCGCCGTCATCGCAGCGGCGGCGCCGACCGCCTCGTACTGCGGCGCGGCGACTTCAACCGAGTCGAGCGACAGCGCGCGCTTGTACGCCTGCGACGCCTGGTGCGCGTACAGCGCGCGCAGGTTGCGGTGGCTTGTGGCGATGGCCGGGTCGGTGGCGATGGCCTTTTCCAGCAGCCGCGCCGCCAGGTCAAACTGGCCGAGGCGGGCGGCGATGATGCCGAGGTTGTTGAGAATGCCGGGGTTGTCCGGGTGGTCTTCTTCAAGTTGCTTGAACAGGCGGTGCGACCCTTCCAGGTCGCCGGCGTCAAACTGCTCCAGCGCCTGCCGGTACAGCGGGTCCTCGGCGACATTGGCGGCGACATCGGCGGCGGCGGCGGTGGCGGCGGCCAGCGCCAGCGCCGGCGCCATCCGGCAGCCCGGCGCCGGCTGCCAGCGGCGGTTTTTGGTCAAGCGAAACATTATGGTTTGTCCGGTCTTCTGCAACCATTTACCATACCATACACCCGCGCGACTGTGCTAATGTTCTCCTTACACACTTCGGCAGGTTTTCCATGGATATATCCCGTTCATCCGGTTCACGAGTATGCGCGCGGCGCTCATCGGCGGCGGCGGTTTTGTCGGCGTCGCGCTGACCGCCGAATTGCGGCGCCGCGGCGTTGATGTGCGCGTCGTCAGCCGCCGCGCAGGCGCCGCCGCCGACGCCGGCGTTGAATGGCGCGTGTGCGCGTCGGCGCGGCAACTGCCGCAGGCCGTCGCCGGTTGCGATTGCGTTGTCAACCTGGCCGGGATACTGAACAAGCGCCATTTTCACGCCGATGATTTCCGCCGCGTTCATATACGACTGGTGGAGGACATCGTCGCCGCCTGCGGTGAAGCCGGCGTCTCGCGCCTGTTGCATGTCAGCGCGCTCAACGCATCGCGCAACGCACCGAGCGAATATCTGCGAACCAAAGGCGAGGGCGAGGATTGCGCGCACGCCGCCGCCGGCATTCGCACCACAAGTTTTCGTCCGTCGGTGATTTTCGGGCGCGGCGACTCGTTCCTGAACCGCTTTGCGGCGCTGCTGAAATGGGCGCCCGGCGTGTTTCCGCTGGCCTGCGCCGACACGATGTTTGCGCCGGTTTTCGTCGGCGATGTCGCGCGCGCCATGGCCGACAGCCTCGGCGGCGACGGCGCCGGCGGCGAGCGGCTGCCGCTGTGCGGCCCGCAAGACCGGTCGCTGCGCGAGATTGTCGAATACACCGCGCACCTGGCCGGCAGGCGCATCAATGTCGTCGGCCTGCCGGACACGCTGTCGCTGATGCAGGCGCGCGTGCTGGAATGCCTGCCGGGCAAGCCGTTCAGCATGGACAACTATCTGTCGCTGCAGGTGGACAGCGTTTGCGACGACGCGCGGCGCTGCGCCGTCGCAATGGAGGAAGTGGCGCCGGATTACATCGGCGCGGCGCGCTGACATGGAGGTCTATCGCGTCGGCGGCAGCGTCCGCGACGAACTGCTCGGCCTGCCCGTAGGCGAACGCGACTGGGTCGTCGTCGGCGCGACGCGCGACGACATGCTGGCGCGCGGTTTCAAGCCGGTCGGCAAGCACTTTCCGGTGTTCATCCACCCCGAAAGCGGCGAGGAATACGCGCTGGCGCGCACCGAGCGCAAGACCGGCCGCGGCTACCACGGCTTTGCCTTTGACGCCGAGCCGGGCGTTACGCTGGAGCAGGATTTGTCGCGCCGCGACCTGACCGTCAACGCGATGGCGCGCACCGACGCCGGCCAACTGGTGGACCCGCACGGCGGGCGCGATGATCTTGAGGCGCGCACGCTGCGCCATGTCTCGCCGGCCTTCGCCGAGGACCCGGTTCGCATTCTGCGCGCCGCGCGTTTTGCCGCAAAACTGCACGGCGCCGGTTTCACGGTCGCCGACGCGACGATGACGCTGATGCGCGAGATGGTGCAGTCGGGCGAGGCCGACCATCTCGTCGCCGAGCGCGTCTGGCAGGAGACCGAAAAGGCGCTGGCGACGGCGCACCCGTCAATCTTTTTTGCTGTGATGAAACACACCGGCGCGCTGGCGCGCGTGTTGCCGGAGATGCAAGCGGCGGCCAGCGACGCGG
>RKSI01000224.1 GCA_007570905.1 Gammaproteobacteria bacterium | reverse complement strand
TTTGGTTCATGCCGCAACCTCTATTGTTGCCGCCGCCATTGAAACCGGGCGGCGCAACCGGCCCAGCCGCTCTGTCAGGCCGCGGATGGACGCCTGCAACCGGGACAATGCCGGGGCAACCGCGCTGTCTTCGGCCATCAAACTGCACAGCGGGTCGCCGGCGCGGAACACGCCGCCTGCGACCGGCACATCGCAAGCCGCGCGCGGCCAGTCAAAATTATCCGGCAGCACGATGTCCGCCGCCGCATACACCACCGCGCAGGCGCGCACCGCCGCAGCCGGGCGCGGCGCCGCCGGATGACCGAAGCAGGCTTGCAAATGCACATCCAGCAGGCCGCGCGGATAGTCGCCGTCCATCAGCGCCAGCGTCGCGCCCGGCCTCGGATTGAGTTCAAGGAAATACAGGCGGCCGGCGCAATACAGATAGTCCGCGTTGTTGATGCCGCGCAAACCAAGCGCCGCCGTCAGCGCCCGCGCGCCCTTCTCCGCCTGCGCGCGCGCCGCGCCGGACAGCGCGCAGCGGTTCACCGCGCCGCCGTAGGCGAAGGGCCGCTCGCGGCAATGCCGCGAATGCCACTGCGTGCTGAAACCCAAAGTAACGGCGCTCCGCCCGTCCGCCACAAACAGATGAGAAACCCCGACCCCCGGCAGATAAGTCTGGCGGCAACGCCGCGCGCCGTCATCTGCCGCGCCGCCATCGCGCCGGTTTTGCGCGTTGCCGCTGTTGTCCGCTGTGCCGGCAATGCGCCGGTTGTGCGCGGCGCTGTCATCGTCCACCGCGCCGATGGCATGTCTGGTGTTCGCAGCGCCATTGCCGCCCGCCGTGTCAGCGGCGCCGGCAGCGTGGCGGTTGTGCGCGCCACCGTCGTTTGCCGTGCCGTCAATGTATCGGATGTGCGCGCCGCCGGCGGCAGTCGGCGACTTTGACAGCGCCGGAAGTTCCTCGCGCCAGGCCACGCACGGCAGTCCGCAATCGGCGGCCAACGCCGGCATTGCATGGCCGGTGCAGCGTCTGAAAACATCCGGTCGGTTGCCGAGCAGCGGCAGTTGGCGGGCGAAGCCGGCGAAAAGGCCGCTGCAATTCTCCGCGCCGGCGCCGGCAATCCAGCCTTTCAGCGTCGCGCCGAAACGCGCGGTGTCGCGCCGGAACGCCTTTTGCAGCGCATCCGGCGCAAGCCCTTCGGCGGTCAGCGGCACGCGGCTGGCCGACACCGCCGCGGCGCGCGTGTCGCGGTCGCCGAAGGCGTCAATCACCGCCGGACGCAGACCCGCCTTCACCGCCGACTGCGCCATCGCCCGCGCACTCGCGGCGACAATCAGCAGGTCGGGGCCGCAGTCAGACATCGCGTCGGGCGGCATGATTTGCACACCATTTCACAATCGCTTTCACCATCCGGGCGCACCAAAGGCCGGGGCCGCTGTCAGCCATCGCGTTCGGCGGCGTATTTGCGCGCGACTTCGCAGGCGCTTTCATAGTGCAGATACACCGGTTCGTCGCTTTCGCGCATTTGCCGCAGCAGTTGGTGCTGCACCTGGTATTTGATGTTGCCGATGGCCAGCGCGCCGACGCCGACCGCGCCCGACTGCGAACCCGGCAACGGCGTGCCGTCGTGCTGCGCCTCCAGGCCGGCGACGCCGGAAGGCGGCACCGCATTGACATCTGCGGCGACCTTCAGCACCGGCGCGGCGGCGATTTCGGCGGCGCCCAGCACCTCTATGCCGGCAGCCGCCGTCGCCAGCACCACATCGGCGCCCGCCAGTTGTTCGGCCTTGTCGGTGTCCGCCGCGCCCGCCAGCGACAGCGCATCGCCGCCGGCGGCGTAAGTCCGGCAGTTTTCAACGGCGGCCAGCGCCTTCTCCGCCGAGCGGCTCATGATGGTAACCGACGCGCCCAGTTCCGCCGCCAGTATCGCGGCGGCCATGCCGACCGGCCCGGTGCCGCCGAGTATCAGGCTGTTCATGCCTTTCCAGTCGGCGGCGTGGTCGCGCCGCAGGCGCGTGCCGACCGCGGCTATCATGCCGGCGGCTGTCGTGAACGCGCCGCTGGGGTCGGCCAGCACCGACATCTGAAACGGCGGAAACATCACCTTGCGCGCCTCCTCCAGCATTTGCAGCGCCACCCCCATGTCGCGCCCGCCGATGAAAATGCCGGTGCGCTTGATGCCCGACGGGCTGCGCGAAAACATCGCGTCCTGAACCAGGCCCGCGATGTCGCCGACCTCAAGCGAGGTGTACGGCGCCAGCGTGTGCCAGCCCGCGTCCGCCGCCATATTGACATCAAACGGGCTTAAGTTCGGGGCCGAAGTGAACAGATGCAGTATGTGAAATTTTTCCATTATCCCCTCTTCAGGTTGTCTTTGGGTTGTCTTTGGGTTGCCCGGATATTATGCCGCAATGACCTCGCCGCCGCGATTGTTGCCGGCGGTAATCAGCAGTTTAATCCGGTGTGAATTAAAGAAAGCGTTGTTTGCGATGAAGTTTTCTATCCGCGTTTTCAGGTCTTCGGCGGCGCCCTTGTCGCCGGCGATGACGAAGGCGGTCGGCCCCCAGGAACTCTGACCCGTGCCTTTTATATCGTTTTCGCCCAGATAATCCAGGATTTTGCCGATGGCGGGGCTGCGCCAGCCGCCGCCCTGCGCCGGCGAGAAATAACTGCCGACCAGCGCCTGAAACTCGCCGACCGCCTCGGCAAACGAGCGGCAGTCGCGCCCGGCCAGCGCCGGCAGCATTTTCATCGTCAGAAGGCGGCTCACGAAACCGGCGCATTTCGCTGAAAACTCGGGCAATTCGGCAAAGGCTTCTTCCTCGTCAGGGCCGTGAAAGCCTTGTGCGCCGCCGTCGTCAAAAATCAGCACAATCCGCCATTCTTGCGGAAACGGCAGGTGCAGGATGGCCGGCGGCGGCGCGTCGTCGCCGTCTTTTTTGCCGCCGTCGGCGACAACGCCGCCGCTGTCAAATGCGGCAATCCCTATACCCGACCTGCGCCCGCGGCCGAGGCGCGCGGCAATTTCGCGGCTGGACAGGTTCAGGCCGTGCAAACGGCTCAGCCCGTGGCCGAC
>RKSI01000129.1 GCA_007570905.1 Gammaproteobacteria bacterium | reverse complement strand
AGGTTTGTTTGCATTTGTTTGTATTGAATCAGCGCCCGGAGAGCAATGGCGACCATCAACCAACTGGTGCGAAAGCCCAGAAAGCGAAAAATCGGCAAGAGCAGCGTAACCGCGCTCGAGAACTCGCCGCAAAAGCGCGGCGTGTGCGTGCGCGTGTACACGACGACGCCGAAGAAACCGAATTCGGCGCTGCGCAAGGTCGCGCGCGTGCGCCTGACCAACGGCTATGAAGTAACCGCCTACATCGGCGGCGAGGGCCACAACCTGCAGGAACACTCGGTGGTGCTGATACGCGGCGGGCGCGTCAAGGACCTGCCCGGCGTGCGCTACCACACCGTGCGCGGCAGCCTGGATACGCAGGGCGTGGAAGGCCGCAAGCAGGGGCGCTCGAAATACGGGGCGAAACGCTCCGCCGCCTGAGGACAGCCCGATGCCGCGCCGCAGAGAAGTGCCGAAAAGGCAGGTTACGCTCGACCCGAAGTACCAGGACGAGACGCTCGCCAAGTTCATCAACCTGCTGATGAAGGCGGGCAAGCGCTCGCGCGCCGAGAAGATCGTCTATGGCGCGCTGAGCAAGGCTTCCAGGGCGTCCGGCGACGAACTCGAGATTTTCAGGACCGCGCTTGAGAATGTGAAGCCGCGCGTAGAGGTCAAGTCGCGGCGCGTCGGCGGCGCCACCTACCAGGTGCCGGTCGAGGTGCGCCCGGTGCGCCAGATGACGCTGGCGATGCGCTGGCTGATTGAGGCCGCGCGCAAACGCGGCCCGCAGTCCATGGTCGAGAAACTGGCGGCGGAACTGGCCGACGCCTTCGACAACAAGGGCGCGGCCATCAAGCGCCGCGAAGACACGCTGAAAATGGCCGAGGCCAACAAGGCCTTCTCGCATTACCGGTGGTGACCATGGCGCGCACGACCCCGATAGACCGATACCGCAACATCGGCATCATGGCGCACATCGACGCCGGCAAGACGACGACGACCGAGCGGGTGCTGTTCTACACCGGCATCTCGCACAAGATGGGCGAGGTGCACGAGGGCGCCGCGGTGATGGACTGGATGGAGCAGGAGCAGGAGCGCGGCATCACCATCACCTCGGCGGCGACGACCTGCTTCTGGCAGGGCATGAGCCGCCAGTTTGACAAGCACCGCATCAACATCATTGACACGCCGGGGCATGTGGATTTCACGATAGAGGTGGAGCGCTCGCTGCGCGTGCTCGACGGCGCCGTCGGCGTGTTTTGCGCGGTCGGCGGCGTCGAGCCGCAGTCGGAGACGGTGTGGCGCCAGGCCGACACCTACAAGGTGCCGCGCATCGCGTTCGTCAACAAGATGGACCGCTCCGGCGCCGATTTTCTGCGCGTCGTCGAGCAGATACGCGACCGCCTCGGCTCAAGGCCGGTGCCGGTGCAGTTGCCGATCGGCGCCGAAGACGGCTTTGTCGGCGTCGTGGATTTGATTTCCAACCAGGCGATTTACTGGAACGAGGAAGACCTGGGCGCCACCTACAAGGCCGCCGATGTGCCGGACGGGATGCGCGCCGAATGCGACCACTGGCGCGAGACGCTGCTTGAGGCGGCGGGCGAGGCCGACGAGGAATTGATGGAGAAATACCTTGAGGGCAAACTGGAGGTGCGCGACATCGTGCGCGGCATCCGGATGCGCACGCTGGCCAACGAGATTGTGCCGGTGCTGTGCGGCTCGGCGTTCAAGAACAAGGGCGTGCAGGCGCTGCTCGACGCCGTCATTCAGTACATGCCGTCGCCCGACGACATGCCGGCCATTGAGGGCGTCGCCGACGGCGAAGACAAGCCGGCGCCGTCGCGCAAGCCGTCCGACGACGAGCCTTTCTCGGCGCTGGCCTTCAAGATAGCCAGCGACCCGTTTGTCGGCACGCTGACTTTCTTCCGCGTGTATTCCGGCGTGCTGCGCTCCGGCGACACCATTTTCAACCCGGTGCGCGGGCGCAAGGAGCGCATCGGGCGGATTTTGCAGATGCACTCCAACTCGCGCGAGGAAATCAAGGAGGTGCAGGCCGGCGACATCGCCGCCGCGGTCGGGCTGAAAGAGGCGGTAACAGGCGACACGCTGTGCGACACCGCGTCGCCGATTTTGCTGGAAAGCATGAGTTTTCCGGAGCCGGTCATCTCGGTCGCGGTCGAGCCGAAGACCAAGGCCGACCAGGAGAAAATGGGCCTGGCGCTCGGCAAACTGGCGCGCGAAGACCCGTCGTTCCGCGTGCAGACCGACGACGAGACCGGCCAGACCATCATCTCCGGCATGGGCGAGTTGCACCTTGAAATCATCGTGGACCGCCTGAAAAGGGAGTTCAGCGTCGAGGCCGGCGTCGGCGCGCCGCAGGTCGCCTACCGCGAGACCATCACCAGGGCGGTGGAGCAGGAAGGCAAGTTCATCCGCCAGACCGGCGGGCGCGGGCAGTACGGCCATGTGTGGTTGCGCATCGAGCCGCTGGAGCGCGGCGGCGGCTATGAGTTTGTCAATGAGATCACCGGCGGCGTCATCCCGAAGGAATACATCCCGGCGGTGGACAAGGGCGTGCAGGAGCAGATGCAAAACGGCGTGCTCGGCGGCTACTCGCTGGTGGATGTGCGGGTCACGCTCTACGACGGCTCGTTTCACGATGTGGATTCGTCGGAACTGGCGTTCAAGATCGCCGGCTCGCAGTGTTTCAGGGACGGCGCGCGGGGCGCGTCGCCGGTGCTGCTTGAGCCGGTCATGCAGGTGGAAGTGGTGACGCCGGAGGATTACATGGGCGATGTCGTAGGCGACCTCAACCGCCGCCGCGGCGTCATCGAGTCCATGGAGGAAATACCGATGGGGCGCTCGATACGCGCCGAGGTGCCGCTGAAGGAAATGTTCGGCTACGCCACCGATTTGCGCTCGGCCACGCAGGGGCGGGCGACCTACTCGATGGAATTCCACAAGTACGCCGAAGTGCCCTCCGGCCTCACCGGTGAAATCGTCAAACAACAAAGCGGAGCATAAACACGGGGGAGACCGCCATGTCCAAGGAAAAATTTGAAAGAACCAAGCCGCACATCAATGTGGGTACGATAGGCCATGTGGATCA
>RKSI01000151.1 GCA_007570905.1 Gammaproteobacteria bacterium | reverse complement strand
AAAAACTCCGAGATAAACCAGCGCCATCACCGCGCTGAACGGCTGCGTGGAAACGCCCTCAGGCGCGTCGCCGAAACTCATCCGCACCGCGAGATAATTGAGCGGCATCAGAATCACATTGAACAGCGCGCTGACGCCCGCCAGCGCGGTCATCGTCTGCGAAAAACGCTCCGGGCAGCGAAACATCAGCAGCAGCACATAGACAAAAACCAGCGTGAAGGCGAGTTCAACGGCGGCGTCCATCCACATCCGGTCGGGAACATTGGCGAGTCTGGACGAGACAACGCCGCTCACCGCCATCAAGAAGCAGAAAACCGTCAGCAGCGTCGCAGAGACGGGAAAATCCTGCGGCGCGGCGCGCAATGTGGCCAGCCGCCACACCAGCAGGCATTGGGTCATCGCCACCGGGCCGGACGCCGCCGCGCGCCGCCGTCAGGCGGGTTCAGTCCCGCGTGAACACCCAGTCCGCCGCATCGGACAGCCCGGCGTTGTAAGCGTATCCGCCTTCCCGGAACCGCTTGATTTTGACGACATCGGTGACGCGGTTTTTCACAATCCACGAAGTCATCATGCCGCGCGAACGCTTCGCGGTGAAACTAACCACCTTGTAGGCGCCGTTCTTTTTCTCCCTGAACACCGGCGTCACAATCCGCGCCTTCAGTTCAGCGGGCCGAATCACGCTGAAATACTCTTTGGAAGCCAGGTTGACAAGCACCGCGCCGCCGCGCCCGCCACCGGCCTTCGCCAGTTCCGCGTTCAGGTGGCGCGTAATCTTGCCGCCCCAGAACGCATAAAGGTCATCGGCGCCGTTGCCGGCGGCAAAGCGCGTGCCCATCTCCAGGCGGTACGCCTGAATCAGGTCCAGCGGCCTGAGCACGCCGTACAGCCCCGACAGCACGCGGACATGGCGTTGCGCGAAATCCAGGTCGGCGGCGCTGAACGAATCGGCGTCCAGCCCCTGATAGACATCGCCGCGAAACGCCAGCACCGCCTGTTTGGCGTTGTCCGGCGTGAACGGTTTCTGCCACTTGCGGTAACGCTCGGCATTCAGTTCGGCGATCTTGTCGCTGACATTCATCAACTTCCGCAACTGCGGCGCCGACAACTTTTTCAGCCGCCCGGCGAGTTTCTGCGCGTCGTCCAGAAACGCGGGCTGGGTGTGCTTGCGCGCGCCGCCCGCCTCAAAATCAAGCCGCTTCGCCGGCGACAACACCACCATCATCGCAACTTCCCCCGCCATCCGCCGCCGCCCGCTATTTCCCGGCCACCGTCATTTCCGGCAGCAGCAGCGAACCGCAGCGGATGCTCGCCCGCTCGTCCACATCGTCGCCGGCGCGCGCGACGGATGCGAACATGTCCTTCAGATTGCCGGCCACGGTAATCTCCTCCACCGGGTACGCAAGCGCGCCGTTCTCAACCCAGAACCCGGCGGCGCCCTGCGAGTAGTCGCCGGTGACCGGGTTGATGCCGGAACCGATCAACTCGGTAACAACCAGCCCGCTGCCCATCTCCGCCACCAGGTCGTCAAACCCGCCGGCGTTGCTCCGCACCGCGAGGTTGCGAACGCCGCCGGCGTTGCCCGTCGTGTGCAGGCCGAGGCGGCGCGCCGAATAACTGTCCAGCACATAACTGTCCAGCACGCCGTCGCGCACCACCGCGTGCGCGCGCGTGCCGACGCCGTCCAGGTCAAACGGCGCGCTGTGCAGGCCGCCCGGAATCAGCGGCTCCTCGTCCATGCAAAGCCACTCCGGGAAAACGCGCTTGCCCAGCGTGTCCTGCAAAAAGGTGGTCTTGCGGTACAGCGCCGGGCCGCTTACGGCGCTGACAAAACACGCAAACAGCGTGCGCGCCATCTCCGGCACGAACAGCACCGGCGCCTTGCAACTGGCGATCTTGCGCGCGCCCAGCCGCCGCACCGCGCGCTCGGCGGCGCGCGCGCCGACCTGCGCCGGCGTTTCCAGCCGCGGCGAATAGCGGTTAAGGCTGTACCAGCCGTCGCGCTGCATGCCGTTGTCGTCGCCGGCCACCACCAGGCAACTGATGCCGTGGCGGGTGCCGGACCAGCCGCCGCTGAAGCCGTGGCTGTTGCCGTAGCAGTGCAGCGCGCGCACGGTGTTCACCGAGGCGCCCTCCGAATTGACAATCTCCGGCGCGGCGCGCGCGCTGTCCTCGCACTCGGTGGCGAGTTCCACCGCGGCGGCGATGTCGAGAGACCACGGGCGGTCAAGGTCCAGGTCGGCGACCGCCGCCGCCAAATCATCCGGGTCGCACAAACCGGCGCATTCGTCCTCGCTGACCTCGCCGGCAATCGCGCAGGCTGCGGCCACCATGTCCGCAACCGACGCCGCGCGCAAGTCGGACGAAGACACGCTGGCCTTGCGCTTGCCGAAATAAACCGTCAGCACAAAGTCCTGGTCGTTCTCGTGCTCCAGTGTCTCCACCTCGCCCATCCGCACCGTCGCCGAAAACCCGTAACTGCGCCCGACCGAAACCTCGGCGGCGTCGGCGTTGCGCCGCGCCGCCTCGTCCAGCACCTGCGCCACCAGCGACAGCGCCTGCTCGCGCGCCGCCGCGATGTCAAAGTCCTGCGTTTTCAAGCGGTGCCCCCGACCGTCAGGCCGTCCACGCGCATCGTCGGCTGGCCGACGCCGACCGGCACCATCTGCCCGTTCTTGCCGCAGGTGCCGATGCCGTCGTCGAGTTTCAAGTCATTGCCGACCAGCGACACGCGCGTCAGCACATCCGGGCCGTTGCCGACCAGCGACACGCCCTTGACCGGCGCCGCGATCTTGCCGCCCTCAATCCGGTACGCCTCGCACGCCGAGAACACAAACTTGCCCGAGGTGATGTCCACCTGGCCGCCGCCGAAATTGGCCGCGTAAATGCCGCGGTCAACCGAGCGGATAATCTCGTCCGGGTCGTGGCGGCCCGGCAGCATATAGGTGTTGGTCATGCGCGGCATCGGCAGGTGCGCGTACGACTGGCGGCGCCCGTTGCCGGTCGGCGCCGCGCCCATCAGACGCGCGTTCAGTTTGTCCTGCATGTAGCCTTTCAGCACGCCGTTTTCTATCAGCGTCGTGCATTGCGTCGGCATGCCCTCGTCGTCCATGTTAAGCGAGCCGCGGCGGTCGGGCAGCGTGCCGTCGTCCACCACCGTCACTTCGGCGGCGGCGACGCGCTCGCCGATGCGGTTGCTGAACGCCGATGTCCCCTTGCGGCAGAAGTCGCCTTCAAGGCCGTGGCCGATGGCCTCGTGCAGCAGCACGCCGGGCCAGCCCGGCCCCAGCACCACGACCATCTCGCCGGCGGGCGCCGGCACCGCCTCAAGGTTCAGCAGCGCGTAACGCACCGCCTCCTCGACCAGTTCGCGCGGGTCGTGGCGTTCCAGCAGCGTGTTGTAATCAAAGCGCCCGCCGGCGCCGGACACGCCGCGTTCCTTCAGGCCGCCGTCTTCGGCGACGACGATGGCGTTCAGGCGCACCAGCGGGCGCACATCCGCCGTCAGCGTGCCGTCGGCGGCGGCCACCAGCACGATGTCATGCGTGCCGCTGAGCGACACCATCACCTGCTTGACGCGCGCGTCGGCGCGGCGCGCGGCCTCGTCCATCGAGCGCAGCAGCGCGACTTTTTCCGGCGCGCCCATGGACGCCGCCGGGTTGTCCTCCGGGTAAAGGTCGCGGCGCCCGGACTTGCGCCACGCCTGCAACTGGCCGTCGCCGCCGGACTGCACGATGGCGCGCGCGGCGGCGCCGGCGTCCATCAGCGCCGGCAGCACAATCTCGTCGGAATAGGCGAAGCCGGTTTTCTCGCCCGCCACCGCGCGCACGCCGACGCCGCGCGCGACGCCGAAGCCGGCTTCCTTGACGATGCCGTCCTCCAGCGACCACGACTCGCTGCGGCTGTGCTGAAAATACAACTCGGCATCGTCCACGCCGGGCACCATCAGCGACGACAGCACGCCGCCGATGCTGTTCTCATCCAGCCCCGAAGATTCGAGCAGGTTTTCCTTTGCAAGATCGAGTGCTTTGGCCATGTTTTGCTCCTCCGTTCAGTATAACGCAGCGGTTCAGCGCACGCGCTCGCAAATCTCGTCGGCTTCAAAGAAGAAGGCGATTTCGGCGGCGGCGGTTTCGGGCGAGTCCGAGCCGTGCACGGCGTTTTCGTCTATCGTTGAGGCGAAGTCGGCGCGCACGGTGCCGGGCGCCGCCGCCGCCGGGTCGGTGTCGCCCATCAGTTGGCGGTTCAGCAGTATCGCGTCCTCGCCCTCCAGCACCTGCACCACGACCGGGCCGGACACCATGAACGAGACCAGGTCGCCGAAGAACGGGCGCTCGCGGTGCACCGCATAAAAGCCCTCGGCCTGGCGGCGCGTCAGGTGCAGCATTTTCATCGCGACGATGCGCAGGCCGGCGCGCTCAAAGCGCGAGTTAATCTCGCCGATAAGGTTCCCGGAAACCGCGTCCGGTTTCAGGATGGACAGCGTGCGCTCCATTATTCCTTCTCCTCCATCCACGCCATCTGTATCGCCTCGAGTATCTTCTCGCCGGAGCGCTGCGGCTCGTCGTCAAAGTCCTCCAGTTCGCAAACCCAGGCGTGCAAATCGGTGAAGCGGATGTAGCGCGGGTCCACATCCGGGTGCGCCGCGTCGAGCGCGATTGCGATGTCCAGACTGTCGGTCCATTTCAAACTCATGGTTGTCTCCCTGTCAGTGAGCCTCGGAAACCAGGTTGATAGTGTACTTCGGAATCTCGACCACCAGGTCTTCATCCGCCACTTTCGCCTGGCAACTTAATCTGGAGTCGGGGTCCAGGCCCCACGCCTTGTCGAGGTAGTCCTCCTCGTTCTCCGACGGCTCCTCCAGCGAATCGTAGCCCTCGCGCACATAGACATGGCAGGTCGTGCAGGCGCACGACTTCTCGCAGGCGTGCTCAATCTCTATGCCGTTGCCGAGCGCCGCGTCGCAAATGCTGACGCCGGCGCCTGCCTCCACCGTCTTGCCCTGCGGGCAGATGACGGGGTGCGGCAGAAAGGTAATCTTCGCCACCGCCCTCAACCGAACTCGCCGGCGCTGCGCCCCGCCAGCGCCCTGCGGATGCCGCGGTTCATGCGCCGCGCGACATAACTCTCGCTGCACGCCTCAAGGCGCTCGATGGCGGCGCGTATCGAGTCGGCGTCGCCGCGCCCGATTGCGTCTTCCAGTTTGCGCCCGGCGTCCAGTATCGGCGCGCGCCCGGCGGCGTCGAGCAACTCGTCGCCGTCCTCGGCCAGCGCCGCCATCAGCGCATCGACCACCCGGCGCCCCTCCACCTGCACCTCGCGCAACTTGCGCGCCTGCATGTCCTGGCCCGCGTGCGCGGCGGAGTCCAGTATCATCCGCTCGACCTCGTCGTCGGACAGGCCGTACGACGGCTTCACCTCGACCGCGGTGCGCGCGCCGGAGGCCGCCTCTTCGGCTTCAACCGACAGCAGGCCGTCGGCATCCACGCGAAAGGTCACCTCTATCCGCGCCGCGCCGGCCTTGCGCGGCTCAATGCCCTTCAACTCAAACCGCGCCAGCGAGCGGCAGTCCGACACCAGCGGGCGCTCGCCCTGGACGACATGCAGCGACAGCCCGGTCTGGCCGTCCTTCGCGGTCGTGAACTCCTGCGCCCTGGCCGCCGGAATGACGCTGTTGCGCGGGATAATCTTCTCGGCCAGGCCGCCCATCGTCTCGATGCCGAGCGACAGCGGCACGACATCCAGCAGCAGCATTTCATCGCCGCCGGCGCGGTTGCCGGCCAGCGTGTCGGCCTGTACCGCGGCACCCAGCGCGACCACCTCGTCCGGGTCAATGTCGGTCAGCAACTCGCGCCCGAAGAACTCCGCGACGCGCGCGCGCACCAGCGGCATCCGCGTCGAGCCGCCGACCATCACGATGTTCTGCACCTGCGCCGGCTGCACGCCGGCGTCGAGCAGCACGCGGCGGCACACCGCCACCGCCTTGTCCGCCAGCGGCGCCGCCAGTTGTTCAAACTGCGCGCGCGGCAACTCGGTGCGCCACTCGCCGCAGCCGGGCGGCGACAACCGGCACTCAACGGCGCGCTCAGCGCTCAGCGCCTCCTTCGCGCGCCGCGCCTCGGCCAGCAGATGGCGCAGCGTGCGCGGCGTGCGCGCAAACGCCGCCGACGCCGGCGCCTGCGCGGCAAGCCAGTCGGCCAGCGCGCGGTCGAAGTCGTCGCCGCCCAGCAGGCTGTCGCCGCCGGTCGCAAGCACGCGCAACACGCCCTTGTCGAGTTGCAGCACCGACACATCCAGAGTGCCGCCGCCGAAGTCAAACACCGCAATCAACTCCTCGTCGGCGCCGCGGTCAAGGCCGTAGGCGACCGCCGCCGCGGTCGGCTCGTTGATTAATCGGTACACCTCCAGCCCGGCGAGGCGCGCGGCGTCCTTCGTGGCCTGGCGCTGGGCGTCGTCAAAATACGCGGGCACGGTGATGACGGCGCCGTCCGGCGCGGCGCCGAGCGCCTTTTCGGCAAGGCGCTTAATCTCGCGCAGAATGTCCGCCGACACCTCCACCGCGCTCTTGTCGCCCGCCGCGGTCTGCAGGCGCGGCACGCCGGGGTTGTCGCAGTTGAGGCGGTAGCCGAACCACTCCGGCAGGTGGGCGAGGTCGTCGGCGCCGCGCCCCATCAGGCGCTTCACCGAAACCACCGTGTTGGCCGGGTCTTCAAGCGACGCGCCGCGCGCGGCGTCGCCGACCAGCGGCGCGGCGTCTGCGCGGTAATGCACCAGCGACGGCACCGCGGCGGACAGCGTTTGCGGCAGGCCGTCGCGCACCGCCGCGGCCAGCGTGTTGGTGGTGCCGAGGTCTATGCCGACCGCGCAGCGATGTTCGCGCGCGCCAACCTGTCCCGGCTCGGTGATTTGCAGCAGCGCCATATCAGTTCTCCGTCCGCAATCCGGCGACGGTGTCGCTGATGGCGGCATTCAGTTTGCCGATGAATTTCATTTTCAGCAGATACTCCCGTGCGGCCTGCCAGTCGCCGCCTTGCCAGGCGCGGCTGAAACCGTCGCAAACCTGCGCCGCGCTCGCCGCCGCCTGCCGCGACAGTTGCGCGGCTTCGGCCCCGGCCTCGCGCGGGTCGGCGCACTCGCCCAGTTCCTGCAGGCGCTCGCGCAATTCCATCTGCTCGGCCAGAAACCCGGCGTCGGCGGTGGTGTCGGTCTCGTCGTTCAATTCAATGCCTTGCAGTTGCAGCAGGTGGCCGGCGCGCGCGCAGTCGTCCATCAGCACGCCGTAGGCCTCGTTGACCAGCGCCGACTGGCGCATCGCGATGCGCTGCTGCTGCCCGCCCGACGCCGCATGACGGTCCGGGTGCAACAGCGCCTGGAGTTTGCGGTATTTCCGCTCGACCGCGTCCCGGTCTATCGCAAAGCCGGGCGCCAGGCCGAACAATTGGAAATAATTCTGCTGCTCGCGCGCAGGCATGTTTGCGTCCGCCCGGCGGGGGCGCGCCGCCGGCTCAAATCGAGAAACTTTCGCCGCAGCCGCAGCGGTCTTTTTCGTTGGGGTTGTTGAAGCGGAAGCCTTCGTTCAGCCCTTCTTTGGCGAAGTCCACCTCGGCGCCGTCCAGATAGACCAGGCTTGCGGCGTCAATCAGCACCTTGACGCCGCGGTCCTCAAACACCCGGTCGTCCACGCCGACCTGGTCGGCGTATTCAATGGTGTAGGCCAGGCCGGAGCACCCCGTCGTCTTGACGCCGAGGCGCACGCCTATGCCGCTCCCGCGCCGCTCAAGAAAATCCTTCATGCGGCCCGCGGCGGCGGGCGTCAGGGTGATGGCCATGGCGCGGTCACTCGCCGCCGGACTGCTTGTCGTGGTAGTCCTTGATGGCGGCCTTGATGGCGTCCTCGGCCAGCACCGAACAATGTATCTTGACCGGCGGCAGCGACAACTCCTCGACGATCTCGACATTCTTGATCTTGCTGGCCTCGTCCAGCGTCTTGCCGCGCACCCATTCGGTGAGCAGACTCGACGAGGCGATGGCCGAACCGCAGCCGTAGGTCTTGAAGCGGGCGTCCTCGATGACGCCGTCGTCGTTGACCTTGATTTGCAGTTTCATCACATCGCCGCACGCCGGCGCGCCGACCATGCCGGTGCCGACATTGGGGTCGTCCTTGTCGAGCGAGCCGACATTTCTTGGATTCTCATAGTGATCCAGGACTTTTTTTCCATATGACATTTCAGTTTTCCTCCTTCACGGTTTTCATTTCAATGGGTGACCCATTCGACTTTTTCAAGGTCCACGCCATCCTGGTACATCTCCCACAGGGGCGACAATTCGCGCAGCCGGATGACCGACTCCTTGACCAGGTCCACGGTGTAATCCACTTCCGCAGCCGTCGTGTAACGGCCAATCGAGAAGCGAATCGAGCTGTGCGCCAGTTCGTCGTTGCGCCCCAGCGCGCGCAGCACATAACTCGGCTCAAGCGACGCCGAAGTGCAGGCCGAGCCGCTGGAAACCGCGATGTTCTTCAGCGACATGATAAGCGACTCGCCCTCGACAAAATTGAAACTGACATTCAGGTTGCCGGCGACGCGCTGTTCAAGGTCGCCGTTGCAATAAACCTCTTCCAGTTGGTTGAGGCCCTGCCACAGGCGGTTCCTGAGCGACAGAATGCGCTCGTTCTCGCTCGCCATTTCATTGGCGGCGATGTCAAAGGCGGCGCCCATGCCGGCAATCTGGTGCGTCGCCAGCGTGCCCGAACGCATGCCGCGCTCGTGCCCGCCGCCGTGCATCTGCGCCTCGACGCGCACGCGCGGCTTGCGCCGCACATACAGAGCGCCGACGCCTTTCGGCCCGTAAATCTTGTGCGCCGAGAAACTCATCAGGTCAACCGGCAGTTTCTGCAGGTCTATCGGCACCTTGCCGGCGCTTTGCGCCGCATCCACATGAAACACGACGCCTTTCTCGCGCGCAATCTCGCCGAGCGCGGCGATGTCCTGAATCACGCCGATTTCGTTGTTGACATGCATCACCGACAACAGCGTGGTGTCGTCGCGCAGCGCCTGCGACACCGCGTCGGCGTCGAGCAGGCCGTTGTCTTGCGGCTCAAGGTAGGTCACATCCCAGCCTTCCTTCTCGAGTTGGCGGCAGGTGTCGAGCACCGCCTTGTGCTCGGTCTTGACGGTGACGATGTGGCGCCCGCGCTTGCCGTAGAAATGCGCCGCGCCCTTGATGGCGAGGTTGTCGGACTCGGTCGCGCCGCTGGTCCAGACAATCTCGCGCGGGTCGGCGTTAAGCAGCGCCGCGACCTGCTGGCGCGCCTCGTCCACAGCCTTCTCGCTTTGCCAGCCGAACGAGTGGCTGCGCGACGCCGGGTTGCCGAACACGCCGCCCACCTTCATGTAGTGCATCATCTTCTCGGCGACGCGCTCGTCCACCGGCGTGGTCGCGCTGTAGTCGAGATAAATCGGCAGTTTCACTTTGTCTGTCATCGGTTTTCCTCTTGTGTTTGCGTTGTGTTCCTGTTGGTTCGCCGCGCGCCGCGTCAGCAGGGCCGGCGCCACTGCACCGTGGCCGCGCCGCCGCGGTTCTTCGCCATCGCGTCCTGGCGCTCGGCGACCTCGCGCACCTGCGCGTCGGAGACGACATCCGACAGGCAGATGTCCGACAGCACATCCTGGATGCGCTGGCTCAAGTCGCTCCACAGCACGTGCGTCAGGCACTTGTGGTTGTCCTGGCAATTGACCTGGCCGCGGCAGCGGGTGTTGTCGGTGCGCTCGTCCACCGCCTCGATCATGTCGGCGATGGAAATGTCGCCGGCGCTTCTCGCCAGCCGGTAACCGCCGCCCGGCCCGCGCCAACTCTCAACCAGGCCGTGGCTGCGCAGGCTCGCAAACAGCCGCCCCAGATAAGCCGCCGGAATGCTCTGGCGCTCGGCGATGTCCGACAACGACACCGGTCGCCCGCCGTTGTCATGCTGGTGCAACGCCAGGTCGGTCATTGCCGTGACCGCATAGCGCCCTTTGGTCGTCAATCTCATGGCACCTCCTCAATGTGATGTAATATACTATACCTTACTATTTTGGTCAACAAATCCATTGTCCCCGGAAAACCCAGTGAAAACAACGCTTCCCGGCGCCCCGTCGCCAGCGCAGGCATGACGGAAGCCGCCGCAGGCACGGCCCAAACCGCCGTCATCATCCCCGTATTCAACCGCGCCGCCCTGATAGGACGCGCGCTCGACCACATCGGCGCCCAGACCCGGCCACCCGACCGACTCATTGTCGTGGACGATGCCTCCGACGACGGCACGCCCGATGCGGTGCGCCAGTGGCAACAGCGAGAAAAACGCCCCTTCAAGACGCAACTGCTGGTTCAGGAAACCAACCGCGGGGCGCCCGCCGCGAGAAACCGCGGCCTTGCACACATTGCCGACTGCGAGTTTGTCTGCTTTCTCGACTCCGACGATTTTGTGCCACCGGATTTTCTCGAGAAAACCGCCGCAGCACTCGCCGCGTCGCCGCGCACGGTGGCGGCCAGCACCGACTGCCTGATACACTACGCACTGGCAACGCTGGACGGCGTGCGCCATGCGGAAGAATTCATCCATCTGGGCGAACTGGCCAAAAACCCGTGGCAATGGTTTTTCGCCAAAGGCGCCGGTGTTTTCTCGTGCACATTGTTCCGCGCCGAATGCGTCAGGGAACTGGGCGGTTTCAACGAGACGCTGCTTACCTGCGACGACAGCGAATTGTTCACACGCCTCGCCAACCTCGGCAAATGGCTGTATGTGCCGGACTGCACCGTAACGATTACCCACGGCGACGCCGATGAACACCTTTACCACAAACACAACGCCTACCTGCGCGACTGGGCGCGCGTCCGCGAAGATTGTCTCGCGCGTTTCGGCGCGCGCGCGCACATCCCGGGAAAACTCCGCCGCAAGGTCATGGCGCATTCCTGGTGCCTGGCGGGTTTGCAGATGATTGCGCTGGAGCGCTTTGGCGAGGCCGGCGAGTGTTTCAGGAAGTCGCTGGCGTGGCGGGTCTCGCCGTTCAATCGTTCGTGGCCGCTGCTGGCGCTGCTGCCGCTGGCGCGCCCGGCGATGCCGCTGCTGCGGCGCAGCGGCATGGCCGCGATTTTCGCCGACCATTTCAGCCACAAGAAAAGGCGCCTGCTGAAACAACAAACCACGAAATTGCCGCCACCGCAGAGCACAGCCCGGCCTGCGGCGCCACACAACGGCCGGGCGGCAGCGCGAGCGCCCGCGCAACCGCCGGAAAAACGCGCCCGCAAGGCGCAACCGCACTCCGGTGGCCGGATGAAAACCGCCGTCATCATCCCCGTCTTCAACCGCGCCGGCCTGATTGGCCGCGTGCTCGACCACATCGGCGCCCAGACCCGGCCACCCAACCGACTCATCGTCGTGGACGACGCCTCCGATGACGGCACGCCCGATGCGGTGCGCCAGTGGCAGCAGCGCGAACAACGCCCCTTCAAGACGCAACTGCTGGTTCAGGAAACCAACCGCGGGGCGCCCGCCGCGAGAAACCGCGGCCTCGCGCACATTGGCGACTGCGGGTTGGTTTATTTTCTCGACTCCGACGACTTTCCGCCGCCGGACTTTATTGAAAAGACCGCCGCGGCACTCGCCG
Source organism: Gammaproteobacteria bacterium (assembly GCA_007570905.1). Classification (GTDB taxonomy): domain Bacteria; phylum Pseudomonadota; class Gammaproteobacteria; order Poriferisulfidales; family Oxydemutatoraceae; genus Oxydemutator. The sequence goes on along the minus strand of RKSI01000151.1, from coordinate 12,291 downwards.
CGTCGCCGCGCGCGGTGGCGGCCAGCACCGACCGCCTGATGCGCTACGCGCTGAAAACGCCGGACGGCGTGGATCATATGGAAGAACTCATCCGCCAGTGCGAACTGGCGGAAAATCCGTGGCAATGGTTTTTCACCGAAGGTGCGGGCGTCGCTTCGTGCACGCTGTTTCGCGCCGAACCGGTCAGGCAACTGGGCGGCTTCAACGAGACGCTGCCGACCGGCCACGACAGCGAATTGTTCACGCGCCTCGCCAACCTCGGCGAATGGCTGCACATACCGGACTGCGCGGTGACTTTCACCGCCGGCGACGCCCACGACAAACTCCACCGCAAACACAAAGACTACCTGCGAACCTGGGCCTGCATCCGCGAAGACTGCTTGGACCGCTTCGGCGCGCGCGAGCACATTCCGGCAAAACTGCGGCGGCGGGTTATGGGCAACTTGTGGTGCCTGGCCGGTTTGCAAATGATTGCGCTGGAGCGCTTTGGCGAGGCCGGCGAATGTTTCAGAAGGTCGCTGGCGTGGCGGGTGTCGCCGTTCAACCGTGCGTGGCCGCTGCTGGCGCTGCCGCCGCTGGCGCGCCCGGCGATGCCGTTGCTGCGGCGCAGCGGCCTGGCCGCGTCTTTCGCCGACCATTTCAGCGGTCAAAAGAAACAACTGCTGAAACAGCAGCGCAGCCGCCGGCGGGAGCCGCAACAAGGCCACCGACGAGGTCAACAGTGGGGCAACTGAAAGCGTATCTGAACACCGCCGCGAAGGTTGCGCTTGACGCGGGGCGGATTATCACGCGCCGCGCCGGGCGCCTGCACGAGATTGAAACCCGCGACAAGGGGCGCAACGACCCGGTCAGCAATGTGGACCTTGAATGCGAGCGCGAAATCGTCGGCCAGTTGCGCCGCGCGTTTCCGGACCACGCCATCCTGTCCGAGGAGAGTGTTGATGGCGAAACCGATGGCGAGGCCGGTGGCGGCGGCAAGGCCCGCCGCAGCGAATGGCAATGGGTGATAGACCCCCTCGACGGCACCGTCAACTTCATCCACGGCTTTCCCCATTGCGCCGTTTCCATCGCGCTGCTGCACAAGGGCGCGCCGGTTGTCGGCGCCATCTTTGACCCGTTCAAGAACGAACTGTTTCTGGCCGGCAAGGGCGAAGGCGCGACGCTGAACCAGCGCAAAATCCGCGCATCACAGCGCAAGCACCTGGCCGACGCCCTCATCGGCACCGGCTTTCCGTACCGCGACGACCAGAACCTCGATGATTACCTGCGAACCTTCCGCCCAATCGCCGCTGAAGCCGCCGGCATCCGCCGCGCCGGGGCGGCGGCGCTCGACCTCGGATATGTGGCCTGCGCGCGGCTTGACGGCTTCTGGGAATACGGCCTCAGGCCGTGGGACATCGCCGCCGGCATCGTCATCGTGCGCGAGGCCGGCGGCCTGGTCGGCGAACCGGACGGCGGCGAAGACTGCCTGAAATCCGGCAATGTGCTGGCCGCCGGCGCCTCGCTGTTCAAGACAATGGCGCAGCGACTGCGATAAAATAACGACATGGAAACGAAACAGGACCCCGGCGCGCGGCTGATTCTGCGCCGCTGCATACAGAAAGTCGCAACCGGCCCGGAATACAGCAAAGACCTTGAGTTTGAAGAGGCGCGCGCGGCGATGAAGTCCATCCTGGAAAACGGCGCCGACCCGGTGCAGACCGCGGTTTTTCTGATTGCGCTGCGGATGAAGCGCGAGACACAGGAAGAAAACCGCGGCGTGTTGCAGGCGATACGCGAAAGCATCGACGCCGTCACCGCGCCGGTCGAGCAGGTCGTGGACATCGCCGACCCCTACGACGGCTTTCTGCGAAGTCTGCCGGTCGCGCCTTTTCTGCCGGCGGTGCTGGCGGCGTGCGGCGTGCCCGCGTTCAGCCACGGCATGGAGCGCGTCGGCCCGAAATACGGCGCCACCCATCACACGGTGTTGCGCGCCGCAGGCGTTGATGTCGGACTGTCGGCGCAACAGGCGGCGGCGCAACTGCAAGACGCGGGCTGGGCATATCTGGATCAAAGTCGCTTCTGCCCGGCGCTGCACGACCTCGCCGCGCTGCGCACGCGCATCGTCAAGCGCCCGCTGCTGACCACCGTTGAAGTGCTGAGCGGCCCGATACGCGGGCGCCGCAGCACTCATCTGATTACCGGCTATGTGCACAAGGCCTACCCGCCGGTTTATCTCGACCTGGCGCAATTCGCCGGCTTTGATTCCGCCGCCGTGGTGCGCGGCAGCGAGGGCGGCATCACGCCGTCGCTGAAACAGCCGGCCAGACTGCACGAAGTCCATGACGGCGGCGAGGCGCAAATGCGCGAACTCGACCCGCTCGCCATCGGCATCCGCCAGGCATCGCGCGGCGTGCCGCTGCCGGATGATTTGCCGCCGGCGGCGGAGCAGGGCGATGAAATCGCCGCCGATGTGGATGTCGCGGCGCTGTCGCAACGCGCCGCCGCCGCCGGGCTTGAGGCGCTGCACGGCGCGCCGGGCGCCGCGCGCGACTGCCTGATTTACGGCGGCGCCATCGTGCTGACCCACCTGCAAAAGCACGCCTCAATGCAAGACGCCGCCGCCGCCGCCGCCGCGCGGCTGGACGACGGCGAGGCGCTGAAGCGTTTTCAGGCGGCCCTCAACTGAATATTGAATATAATCCGGTTCAACCGGTCACAAACAAACAACAAGGAGAAACCACAATGAATCAATTTTACCGGGACGCGGTGGCGCGGATGGAAGAGGCGGGCGTTGACCCGGAATATGTCCTCGGCTGGCAGAGCGGCTATCTGGGGCACCCGCCGCTTGAAGAACAGCGCGTCAGCGACGCCTGGAGCGCCGGGCGCAAGGACGGCGAGGAGAAAAACGCCGACAACTTCTCGGCGTGGGCCGGCAAGGCGGGCTGAACGCAACTCAAACCATTGACGCGGCGCGGCGCAACGCCTTATACAGCGCCGGCGCTTCCATGTCAATCACATAGTCCGGTATCCACTGCCGCTGCTCGCCGCCGATTGCGTCGCGGACATGGCCGCCGAGCAGGCGCTTCATCGTAAAGCCCGGGCCTTCGTCGTCGTCGTAACCGCAGTCGGCGTATTCGTCGGCGCGGCGGTTGACCAGATCAATGAAACGCCGCAGGTGGCCGCCGCCGCCGCAAACATCGCGGCGGTTGTCCTCGATAATTTCGCCGAAACGCCGCGCTGTCGCGCCTATCAGCGCCGCGCGCGCGGCGTCGTCCAGCCGGGTGTGCGCATGGCGGTCGAGCAGGTGCAGCGCGAAAGCCGCGAACTCGGCGATGGCGTCCAGCCGCTGCGCGTTGTCGCGCGTTTCAAATCCCTCGTTTTCCAGGTTCAGCAGGCATTCTGTCGTTATCCGCCACAGATTGGCGCCGATGGCGCCGGCGGTCGCGCGGTAGTCGCGCGGCGTCTCGGCGCGGTTCCATCTGGTTTTCAGTCGCGGGGGCATCGTGCGGGGCGGTGTGAACTTGCAATGTAGTATTATAGCGGCAGGTTGGAAGTGACGATGACCGCCGGCACACCCGCACAAAACTCCGCGCAGCGCACCGCGCGCAAGCCCGTGCACAGCCGCCTCCGCACCACCGCGACACGGGCGCCGTTCAGATGAGCGCCCAACAAAACGAACACGAACACCCGCGACCGCTCGACGACGCCGGCTGCGCCGCAAGCGAACCCTACGCGCTGCGCGTGCTGGGCGACAGCATGGCGCCCGAATTCCCGGACGGCTCCATCATCGTCATTGAACCCGGCGGCACGTTTGAGAGTGGCTCGTTTGTCATCGCGCAGGCCGGCGACGAATACATCTTCCGGCAATTCATCGTTGAAAACGGGCGGCATCTGCTGAAACCGCTGAACCCCGGCTATGAAAGCATCGCCATCGCCGGCGCCGGCGCCGTCAAGGGCGTCGTCGTGCAGCGCGCGGGGGCGCGGCGCGGCGACCGCAAACACTACGCCGGCGGGCGCGCCTGAAGCCCCGTCACCAGCGGTTGCGCCACCGAATCAGCCTCGTCAGCAGCGGCGCGAACAGCGGGTTCGGCCTGAGTTTGTCATGAACCGCCCGGTTGAAGCGAACCGACAACGGCAAAGAAGTCAGCGGCGGCGCCTTGCGGTAGCGTATCGGCTGCGGGTTGGCAAAAATCTCCTCAAAGCGCGCCAGCAAACTCTCGTCCGACAGATAATCCAGGCCGCGGCCATCGTTCAGCCAGGGCTGCGCGAGGCACGATTTGTATAACTCGTCGTCGTTGTCCATTTCAATGACCTTTTCGACGACCTCGCTGAAATCACCATAGTCGTGGCAGTTGATGAACGACTTCGGGTTGAAGTCGTGCGCGATCCGCGGATTGCCCCAGTAAATCGGCACGACATTGTCGAGCATCGCATGATAAATCTTTTCCGTCGTGTAACCCGGATACGAAGAGTTCTCAAAGGCGATGGCGAATTTGTAGCGCTGCCTGAAGGCCGACGCCTGCGCCGAATCGTCGGGCACAAGATGGCCCAGCGTGTTCAGAAACCTGCCGCCGGAGTCCACCATCTTGTAGGCCAGCAGCCGGTTGAAAAAATCCTCCCTCTCCGGCGTTATATGCGAATACAGAAAATAGCAGAACCCGCTTTTATGCGCCAGAATGCGCTCCGGGTCCTTCGGCTCCTTCAGCCGCTCATAGTCGCCGTAAAACCGGTACAGCGGCAGGCGGTAATGCCTGCGGGTCATCGCCATGTCAAATGTGAAGGCGTAATCGCAGTCGTAAAAATCCGGCCTGGTGTTCTCGCCGGTGTAGAAGATGCGGACGCAATCCTGGAATTTTCTCTTCTCCTGGTAGCCGTCGGTGTAAATCAGAAAGTCCGGGTCACCGGAAATCTCCAGGTCAAACCGCTGCGACAGCAGTTTGTAAAAAGGGCTGTCTTCCGGGCGCATCCCCCAGAAGCCCTTGAAGTTGATCTTGACGCTGCGTTTCATCGCACGGGACAGCCAAACGCAAAAGGCCGTCAGCGCCCCTTGCGGATGCCGCGCTCCACCTCGATCATCGCCGCCTCGACGCGCGAATGCACGCCGAGTTTTCGCAAAATGGTGTTCACATGCAGTTTGACGGTGCCGGCGGAAATGTCCAGGGCCGAGGCGATGAGTTTGTTGCTCTGCCCCTCGACCAGCAGCGCCAGCACCTCGCGCTCGCGCGGCGTCAGTTTGCTGACCAGTTCGCCGCAGCGCAACGGCGGCAGTTTTTTCATGTCGAGTTTCTCGTACGCCTCGCGCAGCGACGGCGCGACGACGGTCTCGCCCGCCACCACGCTGTGCAGCGCCGCCACCAGGTCGTCGGGCGCGATGTCTTTCATCAGATAACCTTTGGCGCCGCGCATCATCGCGCCGGCCAGGTCGGCGGGGTCTTCGCTGGTGGTCAGCATCACGATGGCGCTGGAAAAATCCTGGTCTTGCAGCATCTCGAGTATCTCAATGCCGTCCACATCGGGCATGCGAACATCCACCAGCAGCACATCGGGCCGCTCCTGCTGCGCCAGTTCAACGCCGCGCAGGCCCTCGCCGAGCGACGCCGCAACCTTGATGCCGCGCTGCGTCAGCAGCGCCTCAAGGCCGTCGCGGAACAGTTTGTGGTCGTCGATGATGACGACGGACAAATCGGGCATTACCCCGCGCCCCCCGGATAGTCAAAGGTCGCGGCGACGCGCATGCCTTCGCCCGGCTCGCTGTTGACATCCAGTTCGCCGCCGATAAACCGCGCGCGCCCGCGCATCACCTCAAGGCCGATATGCTCGCCGCCGTCCGCCGCCCGGCGCGCGGCGGCGCCGACGCCGTTGTCCTCTATCATCACGCGGTAACGCCCGTTGCGCCCGCGCATCAGTATCCGGACAAAATCGGCGCGGCTGTGCTTGCGAACATTCACCAGCGCCTCCTGCACGATGCGCAGGATGTTCAGTTCGTGCTCTTCCGGCAGCACGACGCCCGGCCACTCCTCCTGAAAGTACACCTTGACGCCGGGATTGTCGCGGCGAAAACGCTCCACCACCTTGCGCACCGACTGAAGCAAACTGCCCTTGCCGACCGGCGCGCGAAAATGGCGCACCAACTCGCGCACCTCCAGGTTGGCCTCGTCTATGGAATTCTCCATCTGCGCCAGCATCCGGCGCACCGGCTCGCCGCCGCCGTCCAGCGTCTGCGCCAGCGCGCCAATCTGAAAACGCAGGCCGGCGATGGTCTGCGCCAGCGAATCGTGCAGTTCGTGGGCCAGGTGGGTGCGCTCCTCGACGATGGACAGCCGTTCGCGCTCGCTGTCAAGGCGCATCTTCTCGATGGCCATCCCCAGATGGCGGCTGAGGCCGGCGAACAGGTCGCGCAAATGCGCGCGGTTGGCGAAGGTCTCGGCATCAAGGTGCAGTATGCACGCGCCGAGCATCTCGCCGTGGTATTCCATCGGCACCGCCACCCGTCGCCCGGCCTCGGATGTTTGCAGCCACTTGCTGCCGGCGTCGAGGCGTTTGGCGAGTTGCGGGCTGCCCGCCGGCAGGCCGGAACTCGCCAGCAACTGCATGCCGCCGTCGGCAAGGCGCTGCCGGATGACGACGGCGTCTATGCCGTAAATGTCCTCAAGCCCGGCCAGCACCTGCGCCAGCAATTCGTCCAGGTTGTGCGACACGGTGAGGCTCGCGGCAAAGCGGTAGAGCAGCGCCAGCGAGCGCGCCTTCTCGGTCAGGTGCCCGGCGTGTCTTTGCAACTGGCTTTCGGTGTCGCGCGACTGCGATTCAAGCATCTTGCAAAAGGTGTTCAGGTCGTCGCACAGGCCGGCAAAACTGCTGCCGCCAAGCGCCGGCAGCCGCGCCGCCAGGTCGCCTGCGTGCACCCGCTGCAACCAGGCGTGCAGATGGCGCGACGGCTCAATCAGGTCAATATACAGATACCACGCCGTGGCCGCCGCGCAAACGCCGACCGGCAGCCACAGCCACGCCGCCGCGCCCGCCGGAAAATAACCGGGCTGCCACTGCGCCGCCGCCAGCGCCGCCAGCGACGCCGCCAGCGCCGCGAAGGCGGCGACGATGCGCCGGCACGAGCGCGCGCCGGCCAGCCGCGCGAAGAAGGCGCGCGCGCCCGGTTTGCGCGCGAAGCGCGCCGCCGATTCATGCAAAACACTCGACATCGTCTTCATACAGCGGTCCCGGCCACGGGCGGCGCCTATTGCGTTTCAGCCGGGGGCACCCAGGCCGGGTCGTTCGGATTGAGGAAAATAAAGTGAAACCGCCCCTCTTCCAGTTCCACATAATCCAGCGTCATGTCCTTCAACAGCCGCAGCATCTCGCTCGACACAATCAGCGACACATCGCCGCTTGTGAAAGACAGGTCGTCCTCGTGCACCGCGGCGTCAAAGCCCATCATGTAATGAAAACTTTCGTCTTCCATGCGCTGCACCGCGATGCGCAGCGGCCAGTCGCGCATGTCGCCCTGCTCCGCCGATTTCCTGATTTGCGCGGCGGCGGACGGCGTGACGCGAATGACTTCGTCCCTGTTCGGCGTCATCGGCGCGGCGCCTCCAGCCCCAGCGATTGCAGCGTGCGCCCGAGCCGTTCGCGCGCGCCGGCGTCCGGTTCGCGCCCGGCGAAAATGCGCCGCAGGTCGCCGCAGGCGCGGTCGAAGTCGTCGTTGACGACGATGTGGTCAAACTCGTTGCAATGACTCATTTCCTTCATGGCCTCCTCCATGCGCCGCTCGATGACCTGCCGGGTGTCGAGATTGCGGCGCGTCAGCCGCTCGCGCAACGCCCGCTCCGACGGCGGCAGGATAAAGACGGAAACCCCTTCCAGGGCGCCTTCGCCGATGTGGCGCATCACCTGCCTCGCGCCCTGCCAGTCTATCTCCAGTACAATATCATACCCGCGCGCGAGTTCGCCCTCGACAAACCGGCGCGAGGTGCCGTAGTCGTAATCATACACTTTGGCATACTCAAGAAAGTCGCCGTCACGCGCCATCCGCGCAAAGGTCGCGGCATCGACAAAGTGATAGTCGCGCCCGTCCACCTCGCCCTTGCGCCCCGGCCTGGTGGTGTGCGAAACCGACAGTTTCAGGCGCCCGCCGCCGTCCAGCAGGCGTGCCAGCAGGCTGGTCTTGCCGGCGCCCGAAGGCGCCGAGACGACAAACAACCGGCCACGCCGCGCGTTCATGCCCGCCGCCCGCGCCGGTTGTTTGCCGGCGCCGCGCCGCGCTGTTGCGGCGGACGCGCCGCCGGGCGGCTGGCCGTGCAATTCATCGGGGCATTCATCGGAAGATAGTCGGGGCGTTCGTCGGGCACGGGCCGGGCATGGCCGGGCCGCATCCGGCCAATTTACCACAGCCGCGCCCATTGCCATTACAATAAATGCCGAACGGCGCGGGAGCGCCGCGACAGGAACCACGATGACTTTTGTAGTGACAGAAAACTGCATCAAGTGCAAATACACCGACTGCGTCGAAGTCTGCCCGGTGGACTGCTTCCACGAAGGCCCCAACTTCCTGGTCATTGATCCGGAAGAGTGCATAGACTGCTCGCTGTGCGAACCGGAATGCCCGATTGAGGCGATCGTGCCGGAAGACGCCATAGAGGAAGAGCAGCACCACCTGCTTGAACTCAACGCCGAATTGTCGCAGGAGTGGCCGGTTATCACCGTCAAGAAAGACCCGCCGCCCGACGCCGACGAATGGCGCGGCAAACCGGACAAACTGAAACTGCTCGAACGCTAAAGTCTTGCCCTGCCTTGTTGTCCCGTGCCGCCGCGACGCGGCGGCGGCGTGCGCCGAAGCGGTTCTTGCCGACTTCGCCGAACGCCTGCCCGACCTGGGCGGCGCCGTTATTCTGCTGCCCGAGGCGCTGCACCACATCAAGCCGCAGTTTGCCGAACTGCAAGACCGCCTGCTGCAAGGCGCGCGCGAACGCGGCCATGACGCGCTGATTGCGCCGCTGGTCTCGACGCCGCGCCAGTTGTTCATGCAGCGCCATGCGCGCGTGCGCCGGATGCCGAAACCGCACGAACTGAAACTGCTGCTGGCCGGCGCGCTGGAACAACACCCCGGCCTGTTTCCGCCGGGCAGCGTCTGGCAACTGGCGGGCGAGTTGCTGCGTTTCTTTGACGAGGTGAGCGAACTCGACGACGCGCGCAAGGCCGGTGGCAAACTGCTCGAAGACCATCTGGCGCGCCTCGACCGCCAGGTCTGGAGCGCCGAGACCGAAATGCTGCTGACGCTGTGGCGCGCGTGGCGCGAACTCTTCGGCGATGGCGATGGCGATGGCGGCGGTGGCGGCGATGACTTTGCCGACGCCGGCGCCGCCTACCGCGCCGAATTGCTGCGCGGCGGCCTGCTGCATGAAGGCGAACACGCCTACCTGTGCGGCCACGACCGGCTGACGCCGTGCCAGACCGTGTGGGCGCGCAAACTGCACGACGAAGGCCGCCTGACGCTGGTGGTCAACGCCGACTTGCCGGGCGACAAAGCGCACGGCGAGGCGAGCGCCGGGCCGGACGGCGGAGCGGATGGCGGGCTGAACGCCGAACTGACTGACAAAGACACTCCCCGCTATCCCGCGCCCGCTGTTGCAATGCTGAAGGAAGTGACAGGCGACACGCCGACGGCGAGGAGCGATGACAGCGACAGCGCCAATGCCGGAAACAATGCCAACGCCAACGCCGGCGCCAGGAATGTGGCGGGCGACACGCCACCGGCGAGGAGCGATGACAACGACAGCGATAGCGGCACCAACGCCAATGTCAGCGCCGCCGCCAATGCCGGCGACAGTGACGCCGGCGCCAACGCCGACGCCAACAATAAAGACGCCGGCAACCTGTCCGCAGTCCTCGACCAAATCTTCTGCACAAACGACGCGCCGCTGGCCGAACGCGCGCGCGCCATCTCGCGGCGTTTTCCGGCAAGCCCGGTCGCGCCGCGCCTGCGTATCTTCAGGCCGCGCACGCTGGAAGACCACGCCTGGGGCGTTTATCTGGCGGTGCGCGAATGGCTTGCCGAAGACAAGAGCGTCGGCATCGTCAGCCTCGACCGGCGGCTGACGCGCCGCCTGCGCGCGGTGTTTGAACGCCACCGCCTGTCGCTTTACGATGCCTCCGGCTGGGAACTCTCCACCACCAGCAGCGCCGGCGCGCTGCACATTCTGCTGCAAGCGGCGGACGCCGGTTGCGCCGCGCGCGAGATACTGGCGCTGATGCGCTCGCCGTGGTGCGACCACTCCGCCGTCTGCGACGATGCGCCGGCGGCGGCGTGGCGCATTGAAGACGCGATGGCGAAATGGGAGCGCCCGCCGCGAACGACCAACGACTGGCTCGAGCGCCTGCGCGAACAACGCGGCGGCGCAGACGACGCGGCGGCGGCGCGGCACATCGCCGACATCACCGCCGGCCTGCGCGAACTCGCCGCACCCGGCAAACGCGAACGCACGAGAGGCCGCGACCGCACCACGCCACGCGAACGCGAACGCACGAGGGACCGCGACCGCACCGCGCACGGCAAACACGAACACACGAAGGGCCGCGAACGCACCGCACCCGGCGAACGCGAACACGCCGAACGCCCGTTCACCGAATACGACGAACGCCTTGCGGCGGCGATGGACGCGCTCGGCATGACGCAAACATTCCGCGCCGACGCCGCCGGCGAACGCCTGTTGCAGGAACTGCAACAAACCCGCGAAGCCGCCGCCGCGCAAACCGCGCGCGGCCCCTTCCGCGCCTGGCGCAACTGGCTTGCCCACAACCTGGAAAGCGCCAACTTCATCCCGCCGGCGCCGGACAGCGGCATCGCGCTGATGAACCTGCGCCAAAGCCGCCTGGCGCGGTTTGACGCGCTGGCCGTCGTCTCGCTCGACAAACAACACCTGCCGGCGCCGCCGCGCCCCGGCCTTGTGGATGAGAAAATCCGCCGCGAACTCGGCCTGGAAACCCGCGAGCAGCGCGAGGCTTTTCAGTTTCATCTGTTCCGGCGGTTGCTTGAAAGCACCGGCGCCGTGCTGCTCAGTTGCCAGCAAAACGCCGGCGACCGCGCGCTGGAAGCGTCGCCGTGGCTGAGCGCCATCAACGACTTCCACCGCCTCGCCTACGGCGCCAGCCTTGAAGACGAAGCGCTGGCGCGGCACGCACGGCGTGCTCCGCAAACGGCGTTATCCGCGCACGCCGCAAATGACGCGCACGACGAGAACAGCGCGCACGGCGCGAACAGCGCAAATGCCGCGCTTGATGCAGACGCCGCACACCCCGCGCACGCCGCAAATGCCGCGCACGGCGCGAACACCGCAACCGACGAGAACGACACGCCCGGCTGCGGCCTTGCGGTGCAACTGCAAACCAGGCCGGCGCCGCCGGCGCCGCCCGATGCGTGGCCCAAGGCGCTGAGCGCATCGGCGCACAAAACGCTGATGGAATGCCCGTACCGTTTCTTCGTGCGCTACGGCCTGCGCATCCGCGAGCGGCGCGACAGCGGCGACTACTGGCAGCCGGCGGAATACGGCACGCAACTGCACCGCTGCCTGCAAGCGCTGAACACCGGCCTGCCCGGCCTGCCGGGGCCGCTCAACAAGGCGTGGACAAACGCGCACCTTGAAGACGCGCTGGCCCTTGCGCGCGCCATCGTGGAAGAGGTATTCGCCGAAGCCGCCGGCGCCAACCGCGCCAACCGCCACCTGCGCGCCGAGGCGCTGGACGCCGTTGAATACTATGTGCGCTGGATGATCCGGCGCTTCGCTGCGGAACCGACGCCGGCGCTTGCAACCGAGCACACACAACAGAAAACGCTGGACGGCGGCCCGGCCATCGGCGGCAAACTGGACATGGTGGCCGCCGCGCCGTCGGGCCGCCAGGTGGTGGACTTCAAAAGCGGAAAACTGCCGGGGCCGGGCGAGATTGACAAAGGCGAGGATGTGCAACTGTCGCATTACGCGCTGCTGGAGGAAGACGCGCACAGCGTGCTTTATCTGGGGCTGGGCCGCGACAAGAAACACCTCGAACGCAGCGGCAAAAAACTCGGCCAATGCCGCGACAACGCACGCGAACGCCTGCTGTCCATGCACCGCGACTTCATCAACGGCGCCCCGCTGCCCGCATGGGGCGAAGAAAAAACCGCCTGCAAACACTGCGCCTGCGAGGGCCTGTGCCGCCGCCCGGCGTGGAAGGCGTATCAAAGTGATGCGCCGCCAATGCAAAAAGAACAGCGCCCGCAAACACCGCGCCGCGCATCAGGGCAATGACGCCGGCCATGCCGCAAGCAGCGCGCCGCGCACA
>RKSI01000115.1 GCA_007570905.1 Gammaproteobacteria bacterium | reverse complement strand
TCGCTGCTGCAAACGGTCGAGCGGGTGCGCGAATCGGCCAACCCGGGGCTGCGCGTCGAGGGCGTCCTCAGGACCATGTTCGACCCGCGCAACAACCTCGCGCGCGATGTCTCGCGGCAACTGGTGCGCCACTTTGAGAAAGAACTCTATGAGGCGGTCATCCCGCGCAATGTAACGCTGGCGGAAGCGCCGAGCCACGGCATGCCGATACTGCAATACGACAAACACTCGCGCGGCTCGCGCGCCTACCTGGAACTGGCGGGCGAGATGCTGACGCGCGAAGGCGCGGGCTGAGACGATGGCCGCGAACAAAAAACCCGGCGCGGACAAGGACGCGGGCAAAAGCATGGGCAAAAGCGCGAGCAAGGACATGAGCAAGGGCGCGAGCAAAGGCACGGGCGCGAGCAAAGGCACGGCCAAAGGCGCGTCCCGCAACAAACGCCGCGGCCTCGGCTCGCTCGGCGTGGATGTGCTGCTGACTTCGTCGCGCGCGGTCGGCATCGCCGGCGGCGCCGAGGCCGCCGCCGGCGACCCGCAACTGCACCGGATTCCGCTTGAAGACATCCGCCCCGGACGCCACCAGCCGCGCCGCCGGATGGACGACGACGCGCTGCGCGAACTCGCCGACTCGATTAAAAGCCAAGGCATGATTCAGCCGGTGGTCGTGCGCGCCGACGCCGACCGCCCCGGGCGCTACGAACTGGTCGCGGGCGAACGCCGCTGGCGCGCGGCGCAACTTGCCGGGCTGGAGCGCGTGCCGGCGCTGGTGCGCTCGCTCGATGAAAACGACGCCGCCGCAATCGCGCTGATTGAGAACATCCAGCGCGAAGACCTGAACCCGCTGGAAGAGGCGTCGGCGATACAGCAACTCATCGTCAAGTTCGGCCTGACCCACGAGCAGGCGGCGCACGCCATTGGCCGCTCCAGGCCGGCGGTTTCCAACCTGCTGCGGCTGCTCAACCTGAACCCGGAGGTGCGCGACTGGCTTGAACAGCGGCGCTTTGAGATGGGCCACGCGCGCACGCTGCTGCAACTCGACAAAAAACACCAGGCCGACGCCGCGCGCATGGTCATCGAGCGCAACATGACGGTGCGCGACGCCGAGCATTATGTGGAAACGCTGCTGAAGAAAGACGCCGGCGCCGGCGCCAAAAGACGCCCGCGCAAAAGAACGCCGCCGGAAATCGCGTCGCTTGAACGCGAACTGTCCGAACGACTCGGCGCGCCGGTCAGCGTGCAATACAACACCCGCTCCGGCAAGGGCAAACTGCTGATTCACTACGCCAGCCTCGCCGAACTGGACGGCATTCTGGAAAAAATACGCTAACGATTAAGCGCCGTCCGGCGGCGCGTGTTTCCATCTGCGGTGCGACCACAGCCAGGCTTGCGGGCGGCGCCGGATGCAGCGCTCAATGGCGGCGGCGTAGGCGCGAATGAACTCATCCTCCTTTCCCTTGCGGGCGACGCCGAGGCGCTCGAAACGCGCGCGGTAATGGCCGCGCCCGCAGCGTTCGGCGGCGACGAAAAACACCGGCGTCCGGAACATCGCAGCAAGCCGCGCGACTTCGGAACTGAACGCGGTGGGCCGGCCAAACAGCGGCGTCCAGCAGGCGTTGCGCGCGCCCTTCGGCTCCTGGTCGGCGACGACGGCGAACAGGCAGCGGCGGCGGCGCCGGCGCACGACTTCCCTGCCGACTTCGCGGTGGCGCACCGGCACCGCGCCGAAACGCGCGCGCACATCGTTGATGAACGCGCCGGCGCCGAGACGCTGCGGCTTGTGCACCGCAAACATCGGCCAGCCGAGCGACAACATGCAACTCTGCAAAAGCCATTCCCAGTTGCCGAAATGCGCCGACAGCAGCAGCACCGGGCGGTCGCCGCCGGCCTCGTCGAGAATTTCGGGGTTGTCCAGTTGCACGCGCCGCCGCACATCGCGCGCATCGAGCGACGCGAGTTTGACGGTCTCGGCGGCGACATCGGCCAATTCGCGGTAAAAACCCGCCGACAATTCCCGTATCCGCGCCGCCGGCGCATCCGGAAACGCGCGGCGCAAATTGCCGCGCACGACGGCGCGGCGGTAACGGAACACATCGCGCATCAGCCAAAAAAACATCCGGCTCAACGCATAAAGAACGCCCAACGGCAGGCGGGAAAGAAGGCGGTACAACATCATTCGGGGCGCGCCGGCGCAGTGCCGGGCAGTGCGACAAAGGGCGCAACCGACAAGTATAATGCGGCGCCGCCAATCGTGCAGGGCAGGCAGTGCGGCGGTTGTCCCCGCTGCGGCGCAACCGGCAAGTATGGTGCGCCCTGCCATCAGTCTGCGAACTTGCGCTGTCCGCCGGAACAGCGGAAACTGGCGGCCTTGCGCGGAGAACAGCGGGAAAAGCGATGAGTGCACGACGAAAAGGAGCGGTTTGCCGGACGGCTGCCGGAGTTGTCCGCCGGGCTGCTTGCGGGATGATGTTCGCGGCTGCCTGCGCCGCCCTCGCGCCGTCGCCGCCCGCCGCCGCCGCGCAGACCACGCTTGAACTGCAATGGCAGACCAGGCATGTCACCGAGGCGCGCGACAACATCGGCAACGGCGGCTTCTTCGGACTGAAACTGACGCACCAATTCGACTCCGGCGCGTTCGCCGGCTGGTGGCACATCTTCGGCGACCAGACCCATTACCACAAGAACAATGCGTTCGCGGGCTATGGCCGGCGCTGGAACGACTTCTATATTGAAGTCTCTTACACCCGGCTCAACTTCTGGGAACGCAAAGGCCCCGCCAACGGCTCCAATGATTTATATCTGTACGCGTCATGGCACGGCCTGGACTGGCTGACGCCGTCGCTGGATTACTACTACAACACCCGCTTTGACGGCGCCCACATCCAGTTGAATGTCAAAAGTCCGGACTTAATCAAGACCGCTTACCTGTCGGTGTCGCCCTACATCGGCATCGCCATGGACGACGGCTATTCCACCACCAACCACGACGGCCTGAACCACATTGAGGCCGGTTTCCGCGGCGTCATCCCGCTGTCGGACAAAACCCGCATCAAGTTCTTCTACTCGCACGCCGACGCCCGCGCCGATGTCAAAAAACAGGGCCTCGGCGACAAAAACTGGGCCGGCGTCCATCTGTCG
>RKSI01000021.1 GCA_007570905.1 Gammaproteobacteria bacterium | reverse complement strand
TGGCGGAGACGCTGGAGTTGGTGGCGCGCCGCGGCGCCGCCGGTTTTTACAAGGGCGCGCTGGCCGCGCGGCTGGTTGACGGCGTGCGCCGCGCCGGCGGCATCTGGCAACTTGAGGATTTGGCGCAATACCGCGTGGCCGAGCGCGAGCCGGTAAGCATTTCATACCGCGGCGCCGGGATTGTCAGCGCCGCGCCGCCGTCGTCGGGCGGCCTTGTGATGGGCATTGCGTTCAACATACTAGGGCGTTTCAATCTGGCGGAGATGACGGAGGCAAACCGGGTTCATCACATTGCCGAGGCGATGCGCCGCGCCTACCGCGACCGCGCCGAATACATGGGCGACCCCGACTATGTGGAGATGCCGGTCGCGCGTCTGCTGAGCGGCGAATACGCGGCGTCGCTGGCGGCGAGCATCCAGCCCGGACGCGCCACGCCCGGCGCGGTTGCGCCTTTGGGTGAAGGGAATGGCGCGGGCGCGGGCGATGGCGCCGGCGCGGACACAGGCGATGGCGCGGGCGATGGCGCCGGCGCGGGTCAGCGCAAAGGCGCAACCGGGGTGCGCGGCGGCGGGAATGCGGATGAAAGCGGCGCCGGCGCAAGCGGCGGCCAGGGCGCCGGCGGGAATGCCGGCGAAGGCAAAGACACGACGCATTACTCCATCATGGACGGCGACGGCAACCGCGTCGGCGCGACGCTTTCCATCAACTACGGCTTCGGTTCCGGGTTTATGGTTGAAGGCACCGGCGTTTTGCTGAACGACGAGATGGACGACTTTGTCGCCAAACCCGGCGTGCCGAATATCTACGGGCTGGTCGGCGGCGAAGCCAACGCCATCGCGCCCGGCAAGCGGATGCTGTCGAGCATGTCGCCGACCTTCGTCACCGACGGGCGCCGCACCGCCGTCATCGGCACGCCCGGCGGCAGCCGCATCATCACGATGGTGCTGCTCGGCATCCTGAAGTTCCTCGAAGGCGGCAGTGCCGAACAAATCGTGCAAACACCGCGCTACCACCACCAATACCTGCCGGACGAAATCAGTTTTGAACCCGCCGCCCTGCCTCCGCAAACCGTGCAACAACTGCAAACCTTCGGTCACCGCCTGACCCCCCGCACCGAACCCTACGGCAACATGCAAATCGTCATCCACGACCGCGACAACGGCGCGATGCAAGCCGCCTCCGACCCGCGCGGAGTGGGCGCGGCCCGGGTGGGGGATTACTGACGGCAGGAGATTGGGAGAGATTAAGACCATTTTTCCCGAATGGGAAAAATGGTCGTAAATAATCCTGTGTAACAAGGGAAAATAAATAAAACACAGCAGAGATCAACCAGTTAGGAAAATATCTACAATATACGAGATACTGTTGAAAATATCCGTGCGTTGTTGTAGGCTGAAGCGCTATGAACCTGAAGCAACTCGCAACAGTATGGACGGGTCTGTCATTCCGGGCACGCCTTGAACCGGCGAAAGACGGAAATGTTCCCGTGATTCAGATGCGCGACCTGGCAGAAAACAACGGGCTGGATGTCCGCAACCTGCTGACCATCCGGCTCGACGGCGTCAGCAAACACCATTTTGTGCAGCGCAAGGATCTGATTTTTCAATCCAGAGGAAAGACGAATACAACGATGATCATTGATACCGAACCAGACCGCGCAATTGTTGTGGCTCCGTTGTTGGGAATACGGGTTACAAGCGAGAAAGTTCTGCCCGAATATCTTTGCTGGTTCATCAATCAGCCGCCTTCCCGTGCGTTTCTGCACAGTCGCGCCACCGGCACTGCGGTAACGACAATAGGCAAATCCGTTCTTGAAGACCTGGAAGTTATCCTGCCCGATATCGGGACTCAAAAACGAATCGCGGAAATCGCCGCTTTGTCGGACAGGGAGCAGCGGTTGATGCGCGATTTGGCGGCGCAAAAAAAGCGCCTGGCCGACGGAGTTGCAATGCAACTGGCAAAGGGATATGCGCGTACTCCAGCCAACGGGTATGACAAGAAGTGAAAGGCAAGATACGACAGGAAGACATCAACAAAGCCGCCTGGGGTGCCTGCGACGGGTTGCGCAGCGTGATGGACGCCGCCGAGTACAAGGATTACATCCTGCCACTGTTGTTTCTGAAATACATCTCCGATGTCTGGCAGGACCATTACAATGAATACAAGGTGAAATACGCCGGCAACGATGTGCGAATCCAGCGCCGGCTGAAGAACGAACGCTTTTTCCTGCCGGAAGACAGTGATTTTTACACACTGCATCAAAGGCGCTCGGAACCCAACATCGGCGAGCTTATTAACATTGCGCTGGAGGCGATTGAAACCGAGAACAGGCAAAAACTGGAGGGCGTGTTTCGAAACATAGACTTTAACAGCGAGACCAAGCTTGGCAAGACCAAAGAGCGGAATCAGCGCCTGAAATCGCTGCTGGAGGATTTCAACAAGCCTGAATTGGACATGCGCCCCAGCCGGGTTTCGGAAGATGTCATTGGCAACACCTACATCTACCTGATTGAGCGCTTCGCATCCGACGCGGGGAAAAAGGCCGGCGAGTTTTATACGCCGCACAAGGTGTCTGAACTGGTGGCGAAACTGTGTGCACCCAAACCCGGTGCCCGCATTTGCGACCCCGCTTGCGGCTCCGGCGGCCTGCTGATTGAGGCTGCGCGCGCGGTGGGCGGCAAAAATTACGCTCTGTTCGGAATGGAATCGAAAAGCAGCACCTGGGCGCTGGCGCAGATGAACATGTTTCTGCATGGCGCTGATGCTGCTCGCATTGAACGGTGCGACACGCTCACTGGTCCGACACTGATTGAAAACAACGGCCTGATAAAGTTCGACAATGTAGTCGCCAATCCGCCGTTCTCGCTGGACAAGTGGGGCGCTGAAGAGGCCGAGGCGGACCCGTACAACCGTTTCTGGCGCGGCGTGCCCCCCAAATCCAGGGGCGACTACGCTTTCATCAGCCACATGGTGGAGGCGGCGATGGAGAAGAAGGGTCGGATTGCCGTTGTCGCCCCGCACGGCGTTTTGTTCCGCGGCGCGGCGGAGGGGCGCATCCGCCGGAAACTGATAGAGGAAAACCTGCTGGACACCGTTATCGGCCTGCCGGGCAACCTGTTTCCGACAACCTCCATACCGGTGGCCATTCTG
>RKSI01000116.1 GCA_007570905.1 Gammaproteobacteria bacterium | reverse complement strand
ACAACAACGAGATGTTGCAGCGGATTTACGGCACCGCGTGGGCCGACCGCAAGCAACTCAAGGCGCACCTGGCGCGACTGGAAGAGGCCGGCAAACGCGACCACCGGCGCCTCGGCGCGCAGATGGATTTGTTTCATTTCCAGCCCGAGGCGCCGGGCATGGTGTTCTGGCACGAGAACGGCTGGACGCTGTACCGCCTGGTCGAGGACTACATGCGCGCCGCGCTCGCCGGCGCCGGCTATCACGAGGTGCACACGCCGCAGATGCTCGACCGCTCGCTGTGGGAGCGCTCCGGCCACTGGGACAAGTTCGGCGACATGATTTTCTCGACCGAGTCGGAGAAGCGCGACTACGCGGTCAAGCCGATGAACTGCCCGGCGCACATCCAGATTTACAACCAGGGCCTGAAGAGTTACCGCGACCTGCCGTACCGCCTTGCCGAGTTCGGCGTCGTCCACCGCAACGAGCCTTCCGGCACGCTGCACGGCCTGATGCGCGCGCGCCGCTTCACCCAGGACGACGCCCACATCTTCTGCGGCGAGGAACAGTTGCAGCCGGAGATCGCGGCGCTGATAGATATGATGTTCCGCGTCTATCGCGACTTCGGTTTTGAAGAGGTGCTGGTCGCGCTGTCCACGCGCCCGCCGCAGCGCGTCGGCGACGACGCGCTGTGGGACAAGGCCGAGGGCGCGCTGCAAGAGGCGCTGAAAGCGCGCCGCCTCGAGTATGCGATGCAGCCGGGCGAGGGCGCGTTCTACGGCCCGAAGATTGATTTCACGCTGACCGACAGCCTGGGCCGCAAGTGGCAGTGCGGAACCATCCAGATTGACTTCTCGATGCCGGGGCGCCTCGGCGCCGCATACATCGCCGCCGACGGCGCGCGCCGGACGCCGGTGCTGATACACCGCGCCATCCTCGGCTCGCTGGAGCGCTTCATCGGCATCCTGATTGAGAACCACGCCGGCAAATTCCCGCTGTGGCTGGCGCCGGTGCAGGGCGTGGTGATGAACATCACCGACGCCCAGCGCGACTACGCGGCGGCGGTGGCGGGGGATTTGCGCGCCCGCGGTTTCCGCATCGCAGAGGACTTGAGAAATGAGAAGATAAATTATAAAATAAGGGAACACACGCTCAAGCGTGTTCCCTACATGCTGATTACAGGCGACGCGGAACGCTCCGGCAAGACCGTTGCGGTGCGCTCGCTCGACGGCAAGGACCTCGGCGCCATGCCCGTTGCGCGGCTGGCGGGCGCATGGAGCGAGGAAACCGGGAAAAACGGGAAAACCAAAGCCGCAACATGAACAGGAGGACGGCATCAAGCTGACAAAAAGAAATCGTTTGAACGACGAGATCAACGATCTGAACGTGCGCCTGATTGACCCGGAGGGCGTCAACATGGGCATCATGAGCGCCACCGACGCGCGCCGCTTTGCAACCGAGCGCGAACTCGACCTGGTCGAGTTGGTGCCGAACGCGTCGCCGCCGGTGTGCCGGGTCATGGACTACGGCAAATTCCGTTTCGAGCAGCGCAAGAAGGCGCAGCAGGCGCGCAAGAAGCAGAAGCGCACGCAGGTCAAGGAGGTCAAGTTCAGGCCGGGCACCGACAAGATGGATTACGAGACCAAGTTGCGCAACCTGGTGCGTTTCCTCAAGGACGGCGACAAGACCAAGATTGTTCTGCGATTCAGGGGCCGCGAGATGATGCACCGGGAACTGGGAATGAAGATGCTGGAGCGGGTGCGCGACGACCTCGCCGGGCACGCCGTCGTCGAGCAGGCGCCGAAGAACGAGGGGCGCATGATTGTGATGGTCATGGCGCCGAAGAAGAAACAGCAGCAGAATTGAGACCATGCCGAAACTGAAAACCAACCGCGGCGCGGCCAAGCGCTTTCGCAAGACGGCCTCCGGCTCGTACCGCAAGAAGCACTCGCACGCGCGACACATCCTGACCAAGAAAAGCGCCAAGCGCAAGCGCAACCTGCGCGCGCCCGACCTGATACACGCCAGCGACGAGGCCGCGTTGCACAAGTTGCTGCCGTACGCCTGAGCGGGGGAAACCATGTCACGAGCGAAGAACAGCGTCGCCGCGCACGCACGCCACAAAGAGGTGCTGAAACACGCCAAAGGCTACCGCGGCGCGCGCAGCAGGACTTTCCGCGCCGCCCGCCAGGCGGTCATACGCGCCGGCGAGTACGCCTACCGCGACCGGCGCGGGCGCAAGCGGTTTTTCCGCGGCCTGTGGATAGTCCGCATCAACGCCGCGGCGCGCCAATTCGGGCTGTCATACAGCCGCCTGATCGCCGGCATGGCGCGGGCCGGCATTGAGATAGACCGCAAAGTGCTGGCCGAACTCGCGGTCAGCGACCTCGACGCTTTCGGCAAGATCGCCGAGAAGGCAAAGGCCGCGCTCGCCGCCTGAGGCCGCTCGCGGGGCGCTGCGCGGGCAAAACCAATGCAAGAGATTGCGAGGATCGCCCGCGAAGCGCGCGAACGCATGGCGGCGGCGGAGACGCTTTCTGAACTTGACCGGCTGCGCGTTGAATACCTCGGCAGAAAAGGCGCCATCACGCGCCGCCTGAAAGAACTCGATGCGCTGCCGCCGGCGCAGCGCCCCGCCGCCGGCAAGGCCGTCAACGACGCCAAGCGCGGCGTGCAGCAGGAGTTTGAGCGCCGCCGCGCGGCCCTCGGCGAACAGGTTCTGGAGCGCCGCATGGCCGGCGAGAAGATGGATGTGACGCTGCCCGGGCGCGGCCAGCGCGCCGGCGCGCCGCACCCGGTGACGCGCACGCTGCGCCGCGTCGAGGATTTGTTGCAGCGCGCCGGCTTCGACATCGAGGAAGGCCCCGACATTGAGGACGACTTCCACAACTTCGAGGCGCTGAACATCCCGCCGCTGCATCCGGCGCGCGCGATGCACGACACTTTCTATCTCGACGACGGCCTGCTGTTGCGCACGCACACCTCGCCGGTGCAGATACGCGTGATGCGCCGCGCCCGCCCGCCGATTCATATGATTGCGCCGGGGCGGGTCTATCGCTGCGACTTTGACATCACCCACAGCCCGATGTTCCACCAGGTAGAGGGCCTTGCGGTGGACGAGGCGGTGTCATTCGCCGACCTCAAGGGCGTGGTGACGGGCTTTCTGCGCGCCTTCTTTGAGGAGAGCGATTTGCCGATACGCTTCAGGCCGTCGTACTTTCCGTTCACCGAGCCGTCCGCCGAAGTGGACATCCGCTGGCGTCACGGCAGCGGGCGCCACGACTGGCTTGAGATTATGGGCTGCGGCATGGTGCATCCGAATGTGCTGAAAGCGGTCGGTTACGACGCCGGGCGTTACAGCGGCTACGCCTTCGGCCTCGGCATCGAGCGCCTTGCGATGCTGCGCCACGGCATAGACGACCTGAGGATACTCTTCGAGAACGACCTGCGCTTTTGCGAGCAGTTTTCCGCCTGAGCGGGGCCGGCGTGCGCTGCAACCTGGAATGGCTCGGGCAATGGGCGGCAATCGCGCCCGAAGACGCGCGCGCGCTGGGCGAGCGCCTGACGCTGGCCGGGCTGGAAGTGGGCGCGGTGGCGGCGGCGGCGCCGGAGTTGCCGAAGGTGGTCGCCGCGCGCGTCGAGTCGGTCGCCGCGCACCCCGACGCCGCGCGCCTGCGGGTGTGCCGGGTGGACATCGGCGCGGGCCAACACCGGCAGGTGGTTTGCGGCGCGGCCAATGTGCGCGAGGGTTTGTGCGCGCCGTTTGCGCCGGAAGGCGCCCGCATCGGCGGCAGGGAAATCTCGAAAACCGCGATACGCGGCGTCGAGTCGGAAGGCATGCTGTGTTCGGGCGCCGAACTCGGCCTCGACGAGCACAGCGACGGCCTGTTTGACCTCGGCGACATTGAACCCGGCGCCGAACTCGGCGCGCACCTCGGCGCCGGCGACCTCATTTACGACCTGGAATTGACGCCGAACCGCGCCGACTGTTTCAGCATCATCGGCATCGCGCGTGAAATCGCGGTGTTGCAGGGCGGCGCGCTGCGCGTGCCCGAAACGCCGCCTCCGCCGGCGGCCCGCGATGAGCGCTGCGAGGTTGTCGTCGAGGCCGCCGACGCCTGCCCGCGCTACCTGTCAAGAGTCGTCACCGGCCTTGACCCGGCGGCGGCGGCGCCGCTGTGGATGCGCGAGCGCCTGCGCCGCTGCGGTATGCGAAGCGTGCACCCGGTCGTGGATGTGCTGAATTATGTGATGCTCGAGACAGGCCAGCCGATGCACGCCTTTGACAGGCGGCGTCTCGCCGGCGAAGTCCGGGTGCGGTTTGCGAAAGACGCCGAATCGATGCTCCCCATCGGCGCCGACAGCGACAGCGCGGCGCTTGTTCTGAACCGGGAAACGCTGGTCATCGCCGACGACAGCGGCCCGGTCGCGGTGGCCGGCGTCATCGGCGGCGCGCACAGCGCGGTCGGCGCCGACACCCGCGACATCGTCATTGAATGCGCGTTCTTCGCGCCGCGCGCCATCGCCGGGCGCGCGCGCGCGCTGGGCCTGCACACCGAATCCTCGCACCGCTTTGAACGCGGCGTTGACCCGCACTTGCAGCGCCGCGCACTGGCGCGCGCGACGCAGTTGCTGCTGGAAATCGCGGGCGGCGCCGCCGGGCCGGTGCACGAAGTGGAAAGCGCGGCGCACCTGCCGCAGTCCGGCGCGATTGCATTGCGCGCCGCGGCGGTTGAAAAGCGCCTCGGCGTCGCCATCGCAGGCGACTTCATCGCAAAGACGCTGCACAATCTCGGCTGCCGCGTCGAGACCGCCGAAGACGGCTGGCGCTGCCTGCCGCCGTCGTGGCGCTTTGACCTGCACATAGAGGAAGACCTGATCGAGGAAATCGCGCGTTTCCACGGCTACGACAACATCCCGGAACGGCGGCGGCCCGGCGGCGCGCCCTTTGCGTTTGCAGACGCCGGCGCGGACGCCGGCGCCGCGCGGCTGCGCGCGCGCAACCGCCGCCTTGACGAGCGCCTGATTGAAGCCGGTTATTACGAAGTCGTGACTTACAGTTTCATCGCCGACGACCAGGCCGGGCGCTTCAACGACGAAACCGCACCGCGCCTGAAAAACCCGATTTCCAGCGAGATGTCGGTGATGCGCACTTCGCTGTGGCCGGGCCTGTTGCAAGTGCTGGCGCGCAACCTGCACCGCCGCCGCGAGCGCGTGCGTATCTTTGAGCGCGGCCCGGCCTTCTTCATCCGTGATGGCCGTGCGGGGCAGGCGCAAATGCTGGCGGGGCTTGCCTGCGGCCCGCTTTACCCCGAACAGTGGGGCGGCGATGGCGGCGGCACCGCGCCGTCGCGCGAAGGCCGCGGCATTTGCGGCTTCCATGATGTCAAGGGCGACATAGAGCGCCTGCTGCGCGGCGCTGGCGGCCTCGCCTTTGAGGCGTGCGAACACCCGGCGCTGCATCCGGGGCGCACCGCCGCGGTGCTGCTGGACGGCGCGCGCGTCGGCTGCCTCGGCCAACTGTCGCCGGCGGAGGAGCGGCGACTGGAACTGCCGGCGGCGATGCCGGTGCTGTTGTTTGAACTGGAACTCGGGCGCATCGCGGCGCCGGCGCCGGTGGAGTGCGCGCCGGTGTCGGCGTACCCGGCGGTGCGCCGCGACATCGCCGTCGTGTTCCCGGCGGAGGTGACGGCGGCGGCGGTGCTGCGCTGCATCGACGCCGTGAAACCCGAATATCTGGCGGAAACGGTGATATTTGATGTTTTCGAGGGTGGTGATATACAATCCGGTTTCAGAAGCATGGCGTTGGGATTGATTTTTCAGGATTTGTCGGGCACCTTGACCGGCGGCGCGAGCGACGCCTGGGTCGAGACCATCGTCGCCGCCCTGCGGCGGGAACTGCGCGGCGAGTTGAGAATGACCTCGCCACCGGCGCCCTGATGATGCGGAGTTTTGACGGCAAAATGGCAAAGGAAATCGTAACCATCACCAAATCCGATTTGGTTGACAACCTGTCGCAGCGGCTCGGCTTCAGCAAGAGCGAGTCGAAGGAGTTCGTCGAGAGTTTCTTTTCCGAGATAAGCCGCATGCTCGGCAACGACAAGATCGTCAAGTTGTCCGGTTTCGGCAATTTCGTGCTGCGCGACAAGAACGAGCGCCCCGGCAGAAACCCGAAGACCGGCGAGGAGGTGCCGATAGAGGCGCGCCGCGTCGTCGTCTTCAAGCCGGGCCAGAAACTGAAAAGCCGGGTGTCCGGCTGCATGGAGGAAGACGGCGGGGATGACCCGTTTTCCGCTGATACCGGATAAGCACTACTTCACCATAGGCGAGGTCAGCGAATGGTGCGGCGTGGAGCGGCATGTGCTGCGCTACTGGGAAAAGGAGTTTGTGCAACTGAAACCGGTGCGGCGCGGCAACCGCCGTTATTACACCCGCCGCAACCTCGCGCTGCTGATCAAGATTTACACGCTGCTGCGGGTGGACAAATACACCATAGACGGCGCCAAACAGGTGCTGGAGCAGCCCGAGGCGGCGGCCAGGGCCGGCGTCAACGCGGCGCTGGTCAGGGAGTTGCAGGGCGAACTGGAGAGCATCCTGAAGATGCTTAAATGAGCGGCAAGTGAACGGCAA
>RKSI01000010.1 GCA_007570905.1 Gammaproteobacteria bacterium | reverse complement strand
GAAGGAACCCAAGAAGAAAATGGCTCCCCGGGACAGACTCGAACTGCCGACAGGGTGGTTAACAGCCACCTGCTCTACCAACTGAGCTACCGGGGAATCTCGCGCATCATACCCGCCCAACCGCCGCCGCGCAACCGCCGCCGCGTCACGCCGCGCCGTTTCAGTCGCCATCGTCAAACACCGGCTCCGGCAGGCCCGGCACGCCGGGCTGGAACGCGAACACGCTGCCGGATAGGGGGAAATCCGCGAGTTGCTCTGC
Source organism: Gammaproteobacteria bacterium (assembly GCA_007570905.1). Lineage (GTDB taxonomy): Bacteria > Pseudomonadota > Gammaproteobacteria > Poriferisulfidales > Oxydemutatoraceae > Oxydemutator. The sequence goes on along the minus strand of RKSI01000010.1, from coordinate 6,354 downwards.
GCTCAGCGTCTCGCGCGCGGTGGTCACATATAGCCAGTCCAAATCAGCCCCGCCGAAGATGCAACTGGACGGCGCCGGCACCGGAAAGGTGATTTCCCTGTCGATGCCGCCATCGGGGTGGTATCGCACGATTTTGCCCGCGCCCCAGTGCGTGTTCCACAAGAACCCTTCGGCGTCGGTGGCGGAGCCGTCCAAGTGGCCCGGGTCCGGGTTTTTGGCGAACAAGCGCGGGTTGGAGATGCTGCCGCTTTGCAGGTCAAAATCAAACGCGCGGATGGTGTTGGGGATGCTGTCGCCGAGGTAGAACACGCGGTCGTCCGGGCTCCAGGCGACGGTGTTGGGAATCCACATCTCGTCCGCGACGCGAGTCATGGTCAAATCCTTATCCAAGCGGTAAAACGCGCCGTCCGCGCGGTCGATGGGGATGTCGCCACCGTCGTCGCCGAAGTTGTTCACCATCGTGCCGACCCAAAACCGGCCCAAGCGGTCGCATTTGCCGTCGTTGAAGCGATTGCCCGGGCGCTCCGGTTCGGGGCGGGCGAATTCCGTGAGCGCACCGTCGGCCGGGTTGAAGAACGCTAACGCGTTGCCTTGCGCGACGATGAGTCGGCCGGAGCGGCACAGCGCCAAGCAGCCGATGAAATCCGGCAGTTGCCAGTCGTCGCGGCCGCCGTCGGCGCGCAGGCGGTGCAGTGTTTTGCCGCGCACATCCACCCACCACAGGCACTGCTCGGCGACCGACCACATCGGGCTCTCGCCGACGCGGTTTTGGATTTCAACAACGCATTCGATTTTCATGGCTTGGGTCCCCGGTTGCTGTTTGCTGTCGCGCGCGGTTGCCGGGGTGGCGCTCATCCGGCCCCCAGATGGCGATGTAAGTGTCCACCCACCGCCCGCTTTTTTGCAACCACGCAAACCACACCGCCAACGCGCACAGCCAGGCGGCGAAAGCCAGCCAGACGAGCGGCGGCGCGCCGACGGTATTCATGCCGAGGGCGATGGCGATGCCGCCGGCCAGCGCGGCCAAGTAGCCGCCTTTTTTGTGCGCGAACTCGAAGAGGCGGCGGCGGCGCGTCATGTCGTAGTGGTCGCCGCGGATTTTTGCCGGCGGATTGGGGCGGCCGTCGGCATCCACCGGCCCGCCCGTGGAGCCGCGCAGCACGCCGCCCAAGACCTGCAGGTAGCCCAGCGCCAGGGCGACAAACCCGGCCGCCGCATGCCAGTGGGTGATGCCGTCACGATGCGCGCGCAGCACCGGCAGCAACGCGACCGTGGCAACTAACACGCCGCCGTATTGCAGAATGCGATGCCAGTTCCACCAGAATCGATTGTCCAACTCGCGCGGGAAATCTTGGCTCCGCAGCACCTTAAAGTAGCGCGCGATGACGATGCCAAGCGGCAGGAGTGCGCCCCAAGCCAGCAGCATCAGCGCGGCATGAAAGACGACCTCCGTGCGCCACACAAAACGCGCGCCGCCATGCCAGTCCACCCGCAATACGCCGCGCGCGAAGTGGCCATCGAAGCCCGGCGCGTCGCCGACCGCCCAAATCACCGGGGAAACATCCCCGGCGGCCGACGCGATGACGAAGTCCTCCGCATCGCCGGTATCCAGCGCGCGGGTGAAGCGAAGCGCGGTGCGCGCGCGGTCAAAATCGACCGCCGCTTCGGTTACATCCTGCTGCGAGTCGGCGGTGATGGAGTCGGCGGTGAGCCCGGCGATGAAAACATCCAACACTTCGCCGGTGTCCGGCCGGCCGACGATTGCATCGGCGCCGGTCATGCCCTCGCCAAACCCCAACGCCAGCCAAACGCGGCCGGGATGCGACATCTCGACGCGCAACACTTCATCGTCGATGCGCCAACACATCAGCAACTCGGAGGGCGGCGGGCGGGTTTTCGACCAGCCGGGCGGGCAGCCGGTGGCCGTGTCGGCGACCGCGCGAATTGAGAACAGCAACAACACTGCAGCGGCGACGGCGCGCGCCGGCCAACTCATCCCTTGACCGCCCCGGCCGTGAGGCCCCGGACGATGTGGCGCGCGGCGATGAAGGTGAAGATAAGCGGCGGGATGGCGATGAGCGTCCCCACCGCCATGACCTTGCCCCACGCGATGTTGTGCTCGGAGATGGACAGCGAGATTTCCACCGGTATCGTGCGCGTAAAACGGTTGGTCAGCACCAGCGCCAAAATGAACTCGTTCCAGGCGATGCGAAACGCGAAGATGGCCGCCGCGGCCATGCCCGGCGCGACAATCGGCAAGATGACGAAGAAGAAAGTCTGGAACGGATTGGCGCCGTCCAACCGCGCCGCTTCCTCCAGTTGCGGCGGCGTCTGGGCGAAGAAACTCTGCAGTATCCAAATCACGAACGGCAAGTTGAGCGCGGTGTATGCCAGCACCAAGCCGGACAAGGTGTCGGAGATGCCGAACTGGTAGGTCCACAACATGAAAATAGGCGCGACCAACACGGCCGGCGGCACCATGCGCATCAGCAATGTGGCGCCGGACACCACGCCGCGCCCGAAGAACGAGAACCGCGCCAGCGCATAAGCGGCCATGCAACCGGCCGCCATGGTCAGCGCGGTGGCGAACAGCGCCACGGCCATGGAGTTGCCCAAGGTGCGGGTCAATGCGGCGTCGCCGAACGCCGCCGCGTAATGCGAGACCGTGGGGACAAAGAAGAAAGTCAGTTTGTCGCTGAATATTTGCGTGCGCACTTTCAGCGAGGTGACCACCATCAACACCACCGGCGCCAGGCACAGCAACGCCATGCCGGCCAAAAACACATAGTAGGCCGGGCCGGCGCCGGCGCGATGTTCACCCGCTTGCATGGGCGCGCTCACGCAGTTTGTTAAACAACACCAAGCCCACGCTGATGGCGGCCACCAACAGCAACAACAAGTTGGACAGCGCCGAGGCGCGCCCCAACTGCTGGAACTCAAACGCGGTTTTGTAAATGCGCATGGACAGGATTTCGGTGCTGAGCCCCGGTCCGCCTTCGGTCATAATAAAGATGACCTCGAGCACCTTGAACGCATCGATGAGGCGCAGCAACGCGGCGACAATAATCACCGGCAGAATCAACGGCAGTTTTACATACAACACGGTTTGCCGCGGCCGCGCGCCGTCCATGCGCGCCGCTTCCACCACCGAAGTCGGCACGCTCTGCAACGCAGCCAACGCCAAGATAAAAATGAACGGCGTCCACTGCCACACATCGGCGATGATGACCGAGGCCAACGCCCAGTCCGGCGAGGTCAGCCACGGCGGACTCTCCTCCACGCCGAACATAAACAACAGTTGCGCCAGCGGGCCGAACTGCTCGTTATACATATACCGCCACAGCAAGCCCACCACGATGGGCGCAATCATCATCGGCATGATAAAAATGCTGCGCAGCGCGTTCAGCCCGCGAATCGGCCGCTCCAGCAAAATCGCCAAGCCGACTCCCAACGCCACCTCCAGCGCCACCACCGTGAACGCGAACACCAAAGTGACGCGCAACGAGGTGAGCGTGTCCGGGTCGGCCAACAGGATGCGGTAGTTTTCCAGGCCGGTGAACACCGCCGCATCCTGCGGTGTGCCGAGTTTCCATTCGTGGAAACTCAGCCACACCGAATGCGCCAACGGCCACAGCAACGCGCCGGCCATAATCATCACCGCCGGCGCCATAAACGCGTACGGCGCGATGCGGCTTAAGCGCGTTGCATAACCGGCCCGCATTTCCTCGTCGCCCGGGCGGGCGAAATCACTGGTAGGTGTAGAAGCCCTCGCGCTGCATCACCCGGCGCGTGCGCTCGGCCAATTCATCCAGCGTCGCCTGGATGGGCGCGTCGCCGACGATGGCATCGGAGAGTTTGGGGCCAATCATGCCCTTCAACTCGCCCACCCACACCGGCAACAACGGCCGCCAGTCGGCATCGGCAAATTTCAGCGCCTCGCCGAACACCGCAAAATGCGGGAAGCGCCGCTGCATGGCCGGGTCGGCAAAGGTGGATTTGCGGTTGGGGCTGCCGCCGGCATGCGCGATTTTTTTGTCGGTCGCTTTGCCGGTTAGCCACTGCATCAGGAGAAACGCGGCCTCTTTGTTCTGCGAGTTGCGCGGAATGGCGATGCCGAAACCGCCGGTTTGCGAGCCGCGGCGCGCGCCGGTCGGGTGCAACGCCCAGCCGACTTTGCCGACGATGCGCGATTTGTTCGGGTCGTCCACCTCGCCGGAGACCACGGTGCTGTCCAGGAACATCGCGGTTTTGCCCTGCAGAAATAACTCTTTCATGCCGCCGAAGCCCTGGCCGGCGCCGCCTTTGGGGCCGCACGCCAAAATCCGCTTCAGCGTCTCGGCCGCCTGCACGCCGGGCGCTTGGTTAAAAATCGGATTCCAGTGGTCGTCGAAAATCCGCCCGCCCAACGGCGCCAGGTGCAGTAGCCACGCGTGGATAATCTGATGGCCGCTTTGGCTGCGGCTGGCCAGGCCGCCCATGCCCGGTTCCAGTTCGGGGATTCTGCACGCGACTTCCAGCAACTCATCGTAAGTGGCGGGCACTTGCAAACCGTGCTTGTCGAAGATGTCGCGGCGATACGCCAACACGGAAGTCTCCGCGCCAAACGGCACGCCGTACAAGCCCGCGGTCGGGCCCGGCAAGTAGCCCTTTTTGCCGCCGACTAAGCCGGCGTTTTCGACATACACATCGATGAGGTCGTCCGGGTCGTAGTCCGGGTCGGCCAGGGCCGGATTCAAAAAATACGGCGCCAGCGGCTCGATGAGATTCTTCGCCACGAAGTCGGTCTTCGAGAACACGACATATGCGACCAAGTCGTAATCGCCGCGCGGCTTCGCCATCTCCAGCAACTGCTTGTCGCGCATCTTGGTGTATTGCAGTTTGTCGACTTCCACCTCGATGCCGGTCTCGCGCGTGAAGTCCGGCAGCACTTTGTCCACGGCGTCGTAGTGCGGGTGGTTGGGGAAGCTCACCACCAGCGTCGTGCCGGCATACGGTTGATACGGATTGGCCGCCGCCAGCGCCGGCAGCATGGCGAGCGCCGCGGCCGCGGCGATGTGTTTGTGATTCATCGGTCGATTCCTCCGTTGGAATGGTTAAAAAGCGTTCGATGCCATGTGATATTCGGCGACTATAGCGCAAATTCCGCGCGCTCAAACACGCGCGGATGGTGGCGGCAACCGGCGCTGGCGTTGCATTAAATCGCCTGTCCGTTTTCCGGGTCGAACAAATACACCGCCTCGCCGGCGACAAAAAATTCCATCGAATCGCCCGCGGGCAGCGCGTTGTCCGAGCGAATTTCCAGCACGATGCGCCGCCCGCCGCAGCGCGAAATCACAATCGACGACGCGCCGACATACTCGGACACCAGCACCGGCAACTTCAGCCGGCCGCCGGTGTCGGCGCGCGCTTCCGCCGCCGGCATAAAAGCGGCCGGGCGAACGCCCACAACCACCTCGCGACGGTGCCGCCCGCTCACGCGCTCGCGCATTCGGTCGGGCAGCGCAAAACAAAACCCATCGCCGTCGACCGTCAATTCCCCATCCGTTTCGCGCAATTCACCGGGCAAAAAATTCATCGGCGGCGTGCCGATAAACCCGGCCACGAATTGATTCGTCGGGCGTTTATACAACGCTTCCGGCGTGCCGATTTGCTGCGCGCGGCCATCCGACAGCACCACGATGCGGTCGCCCAAGGTCATCGCCTCGATTTGGTCATGCGTCACATACACCACGCTCTTGTTTAACTCGCGACGCATCAAGGCCAACTCGTCGCGCATCTGCCCGCGCAGCCGGGCGTCGAGGTTGGACAGCGGCTCATCGAACAAAAACACGCCGGCATCGCGCACAATCGCGCGCCCGATGGCGACGCGCTGGCGCTGCCCGCCGGACAGTTGCGCCGGCTTGCGGTTCAATAATTCCTCGATGTCCAACATCTTCGCCGCCACCGCCACCCGCCGCTTAATTTCATCCGCCGACAAACGCGCCAAGCGCAGCGAAAAAGACATGTTGCGCGCCACATTCATGTGCGGATACAGCGCGTAGTCCTGAAACACCATCGCCACATCACGGTCTTTCGGCTCCAAGTCGTTGACGACTCGGCCATCGATGCGAATCTCGCCGCTGGTGACCGTCTCCAGCCCGGCAATCATGCGCATGGTGGTGGATTTGCCGCAGCCGGACGGCCCCAGCAACACCAAGAACTCGTTCTCCGCCATCTCCACCGACAACTTGTCGACCACCGGGGGCGCGGCGGCGGCGAATGTTTTGCACACATCGATGAGGCAAACGCGTGACATGATTCAAGTCCGGGAGGCGCGAACTACTCCCGCATTAAACCGCAGGCGCGGTCACGGTG
>RKSI01000030.1 GCA_007570905.1 Gammaproteobacteria bacterium | reverse complement strand
GCCCGGTGCGCCGCCGAAGTGGCGCAGCAGTTGCCGGCGGCGCACCGGGCCGAGGCCGCGAATGTCCTCCAGCGGCGAGCGTCTGCGCGCCTTGCCGCGGCGCCGGCGGTGCCCGGCGATGGCAAAGCGGTGCGCCTCGTCGCGCACCTGCTGTATCAGGTGCAGCGCCGCCGAATCGGGTTTCAGCCGCATCGTCTCGCCGAAGTCGCCGACAATCAGCGTTTCCAGCCCCGGCTTGCGGCCCGCGCCCTTGGCCACGCCGATGACCTCGACGCCGCCGACGCCGAGTTCGTGCAGCGCCGCCCGCGCCTGGCTGACCTGGCCCTTGCCGCCGTCGATGAACAGCACATCGGGCAGTTGCGCCTCGCCGCGCTTGATGCGGCGGTAGCGGCGCTCAATGGCCTGGCGCAGCGCCGCGTAATCGTCGCCGGCGGTGATGCCGGTGATGTTGAAACGGCGGTAGTCCTGCTTCAGCGCGCCGTCCTGGTTGAAGACGACGCACGCGGCCACCGGCTTCTCGCCCATCGTGTGGCTGATGTCAAAGCACTCCATGCGCGCCGGCAGGCGCGGCAGGTCGAGCGCCTCCTGCAGCGCGTGCAGGCGCTTGCGCATGCCTGCGCGCGACGACAACTTCGCCTTCAGCGCAATCTCGGCGTTGCTGCGCGCGATGGCCAGGCAGCGCCGCTTTCTGCCGCGCGGCGCCGTCGTCAGCGCCACCTTGCGCCCGGCCTTGTCCGACAGCATCGCGTTCAGCGCCGCGGCGTCGCCCGGCGGGCTGCTGAAGATAATCTCGCCGGGAATGTCGTGCGCCAGGTAATACTGCCCGGCGAACGCCGTCAGCAGCGCCGCCTCGTCCATCTCGTCGTCGGGCAGTTTCGGGTGGAACGCCTTGTTGCCGATGTTCATGCCGGCGCGGATGTTGAACACCTGCACGCAGGCGAAGCCGCCGTGCAGGTGGCAGGCGATGACATCGCTGTCGCCGCCGTCGCCGCTGACCGCGCGCTGCGCCGACACCTGGCGCAGCGTCGACACCTGGTCGCGGTAGCGCCCGGCCTCTTCGTAGCGCAGTTCGCGCGCCGCGCGGTCCATGCGCGCGGTGAGCGTCTCAATCACCCCGCCGCCGTTGCCGGACAGAAATTCGGCGGCGAGCGAGAGGTCGGCGCGGTAGTCGTCCTCGCCGATATGGCCGACGCACGGCGCGCTGCACCGCTTAATCTGGTATTGCAGGCACGGGCGCGCGCGGTTGCTGAAAAAGGCGTCGTCGCACTGGCGCAGGCGGAACAACTTTTGCAGCAGGTTCAGCGTCTGGCGCACCGCCGCCGCGTTCGGGTAGGGGCCGAAATAACGCCCCGGCGCCTTGCGCGAGCCGCGGTAGAACTCAATGCGCGGAAAGGCGTCCTGGTCAGTCAGGCGTATCCACGGATAACTCTTGTCGTCGCGCAGCAGCACGTTGTAGCGCGGGCGGTGCTTTTTTATCAGGTTGTTTTCAAGCAGCAGCGCCTCGGCCTCGGAGCGCGTCACGGTGACCTCCACGGCGGCGGTGCGCTGCATCAGCGACCGCGTCTTGGGGCTGAGACCGCGCCCGCGGAAATACGCCGACACTCTTTTCTTCAGGTTGGCGGCCTTGCCGATGTACAGCGGCGCGCCGTCGCCGCCGAGCATCCGATAGACGCCGGGCTGGGCGGTCAGCGTTTTCAGAAAGTCCGCAGGCTCAAAGCCCGGCGCGCCTTGGGTGGGCGTTGTCGTCATAGTGCAAGCATCCTCAGTCCAATTATTGCAGATTTACCGCAGTGACGGACAATAATTGATTGTACGAGAAAGGCGGACTTGCCTCGTTAATATGTCTTCTGAACTGATTTGGTCGAACGTGCCGATTGTAGAGTTATTTGCACTTCCGGGTATTGTCGGCGACTTCAGACAAAAATGAAACCAGCCGTTTTTTAATCTGTTCCTCGTGTTTCAGTTCGCATTCCCACAGTGTAAGCGCAGACCAGCCTTTTGCGGCGAGTTTGTCGAGTTGTCTGGAGTAACGCTCCACATTGTACGCGATTTTTGTTTTCCAGTATTTGACATTGGTTGCCGGCATACGCGCCCCCCGTTTGCAGCGATGGCCATGCCAGAAGCAACCATGCACAAATATAACCTTGCGGCGCGGCCCGAAAACAATATCGGGTTTTCCCGGCAAATCACTTCTGTGCAAACGGTAACGATAGCCCATTTTGTGGAGAATCCGGCGCACCATCAATTCCGGCTTTGTGTCGCGGGCCTTCACCGCGCGCATCGTTCTTGTCCGCCCCTCAGACGGGACTGTCATGATCGCCGAATGGGGGTCTGGCCGGACTCTTTTTGCACCACGCCATTGCGGGTAATTCGTGTTGTTCTCGCCGTGTCAGCACCTCTATGGGCAACTTCAAAACTAACGTAGTTAATATCTTCCGGCTGACATTGAAAGCAGTCATTAAAGGCTTTCATAATCTGCAAATCCTCAAGCGTTTGCGGTTGAGGTTTCGGGTTGTTTCGGGGGCTTGGAATAGTCGCCGGGAAAAGGTACAGGCATGGAGGCGGCAGAACGAACGGCCCAACTTCCGTTTGCCGGGCAGGGTCAGCGGCAATTTTTGGGCACGGGCGACCGATGGTTCCACAAACCATATCCCAGATAATCACTCCATCCACCTGTTGTTCACGCGAGATGATTTCAGCGCTTAACCGCGTGTGGATGCCGGACCACGCACTGTGTCTCGGATTGGTTCCGGCATTTGTACACAGACTCCAGATGATGAACTCGCGGGCATGCGGAGGACGTTCAAAGATGTTTGTGTTGTTTCCGTCCAGGCACCCTTTCAACTCAATAACGGCGGTTTGTCCTGAAAGGAGTTGTACGGAATAGTCATGCCGGTTGTTTTCTCCGGTTGCTTCCCAACTTCTGATGGCCCCTTTATTCCGCATGTAATCAAGAATGTGCCTCGCAAATTCACGCTTTTCGACCATTGTTGCGGAGAATTGGCCGCGCACGCGCTCAATCGCACCCCTGAACAAGCCGCTGTCGTAGAACTCCTGCCTATTCAAACCATGATCGCCGAGTTTGTGTGACTCGGTCTTCAGCGTTTCAGCAAATTCGATGATTTTTTGCCGAAGTTCCTCGTTTTGCTCGCAGGGGATGACGC
>RKSI01000189.1 GCA_007570905.1 Gammaproteobacteria bacterium | reverse complement strand
CCGGCCTGGACGCCAACCTCGCCGGCCTCGCGCTGCTGTATGTCGCGGCGGCGCTGACGCTGGTGTCGATGGTGGTGTATCTGCGCTCGGCGTGGCGGCATCTGCGCCCGGACGGGGGCCGGTACGAATGAAGGCAATGGCGGCGCCAAAATGGAGCGGGAAACGAGGTTCGAACTCGCGACCTCAACCTTGGCAAGGTTGCGCTCTACCAGCTGAGCTATTCCCGCGCCGCAGCGTCGCCCGCCATTGTCTTACAACGGCGCGGCGCAGTCAATAGAGGCCATCGGGCGCGAATAATGGTAACCTTTGCGGCGTGGACTTGCCGCGACCCGGCACGGGCTAGTTGGCAGAGTGGTTATGCAGCGGCCTGCAAAGCCGTGTACGCCGGTTCGACTCCGGCACTAGCCTCCATCTCGCGGCGGCCACGCCACCGGCGGGGACGTGGCGGAATTGGCAGACGCTTTGGACTTAAAATCCATTGGCCCAAGTGCCGTGCGGGTTCGAATCCCGCCGTCCCCATCGGCCACGCGAGCGCCGGGGTTGCATGACGCCGTGGTTACATCCAGTCAAAGCGGTATTTAAGACTCAGCGTCACGCCCCAGTATTCAATGTCGTCGCTTTCGGCCTGCCACAGGATGGTGTTGCTGCGGTCGCCGATGTCGGCCACCCGCGACGGCGGCGCGACGGTGGACTCGTGGCCGCGCAGCGTGTCCCACGGCTCGCGGTCGCCCTCAAACTCGCCGAAGCGCGCGTAGCGCAGCCGCACCCCCGCCGACAGGCGCTCGTCCACGGCGTAGTCCGCGCCGAGCAGCAGTTGCCAGCCGAACAGGTCGTCGTCCACGCTGGCCTCAAGGCTGCTGATGGTGCCGCGCGCGGGCACTATCGCGACATCGTTGTCGCGGACGAAATGCAGGCGGATGTCGGCCTCGGTTCTCGACCAGCCGACGCCGGCGCCGATGTATGGCGTCCAGCGCGATTCGGTCTTGTGGTCGTAATAGACATTGAAGAAGACATCGTGCGACTCGATGTCTTCGAGGCGGTTGCTGACGCTGCCGCCGGCGCCGGGCATGCCGGACACGCCGGGCGCCGGCGGCATCGTCAGGCCGTCAAACTCGGCCAGTTTGGCCAATGAGTTGCCGCCGAGCGGACGCCACACATCGTTGTCGTCATATTCGTTGCTGCGGTGGGAGTATTCCAGTTCCAGCCTGAGCGGCATGCGGTCAAGCGCGTAGCCGACGCTAAGGCCGGCCAGGTGGCCGGCGTCGGCGCCGCCCCAGCGGTTGAGGAAGGAATCGCCGGTCGCCCGCGCGCAGTCGGCGGTCCACGGGCGGTCTCGCGGCGGCAGGTGCAGGTCGCACGCGGTCGGAACGCCGGAACTGAACGATTCAAACTCGGCGCTCGGCGCGACGGCGAATCCCAGATTCAGGCCGATGTAGGGCTGCCCGGCGGCCTGCGCCTGCGGCCCGAAGAGCAGGCACGCCAGCGCCGGAATCAGCGCGGTGATGTTCGGGGTGGTGTTTTTCATGCATTCCTCCTTGCGGTGAAGGCGGCATTCTATCCGCGCCGCGCGCGCGCGTCCAGCAGCAAATCGCAAGCCTCGCGCGCGGCGCCGCGCCCGCCTTTCGCCGCGGCGACCCAGTCGGCGCGGCGCAGCACTTCGCGGTGGGCGTCGGCGGGCGCGAGCGCGAGACCGGCGCGCGCCATCGCCGGCAGGTCGATGGCGTCGTCGCCCATGAACGCGGTTTGTTCGGCGGCGAGACCGAAGCGCACCAGCAGCGCGTCGAGCACCGCGGCCTTGTCGCGGCAGCCCTGGTACAGATGCTCAACGCCGAGTTCGGCCATGCGCCGGGCGACGACGGCGCTGTCGCGCGCGCTGGCGACGGCGACCTGGATGCCGCGCTCGTGCAGCAGGCAGATGCCGTGGCCGTCCTTGACATCAAAACACTTCATCTCGCCGCCGTCGGCGCCGAAGCACAGCCTGCCGTCGGTCAGCACGCCGTCCACATCAAACACTATCAGTTCAATCGCGGCGGCCCCTGGGGGGATGTTTTGCGGGATTTTGTCGTCCATCGTAAATAGTGGGTGAACAGGTGATAGAATAGGCCCTTGCGGGCGTTGACCATACTACTATAACCATGCTGCAAAGCACTCCATCGCTGAAAACGGCCCGGCGTTTCGCGCTGACGCCCGGCCTGAAACAATCGCTGCGCCTGCTGCGGCTGTCCGGCGCCGACCTGCGCGAGGAAATCCGCAACCTGCACGAATCCAACCCGCTGCTTGAGGCGGAAAACACCGACCCCTGCGAGGCGCAGGCGCCGCCGCCGTCCGCCGCCGGCGCGCACGCGGGCGACGCGCTTGAGCGCATCGCCGCCGATGACGGCGGCCTGCGCGAACACCTGTCGCGCCAGGTCGCGCTGCTCGGCCTGGACGAACGCCGCCACGCCGCCGCCGTCGCCGTCATTGAGGCGCTCGATGACGACGGCTACCTGCGCGGCGCGCCCGATGCGGCGCTGACAGCGGAAGAGACGGACGCGGCGGTGCGGCTGGTGCTGACGCTCGACCCCGCCGGCTGCGGCGCGCGCTCGCCGGCGGAATGCCTGGCGGCGCAACTTGCGCGGCGCGAAGACGACGGCGCGGCGGCCCTTGCAAGCGCCATCGTTGAACAACACCTCGCCATGCTGGCGGCGCGCGACCACGCGGCGCTGTGCCGCGCGCACGGCTGCAGCGAGGCCGAACTCGGCGCCGCGGTGCGGCTGATACGCTCGCTGAACCCGAAGCCCGGCTCGCAAATCGGCGGCGCCGCGCCGCCGGTCGTGATTCCCGACCTGGTGGCAAGCGACGACGGGCGCGGCGGCTGGAAACTGGAACTCAACCCGTATCTTGTGCCGAAACTCTCGGTCAGGAAAAGTTACGCGCAACTGCTGAGGCAAAGCGGCGCCGGCGGCGACCGCGAATACCTGCGGGAGCGCCTGCGCGAAGTGCGCCAGTTAATCTACGGCGTCAGAAGCCGCAACGACACGCTGCTGAAAGTCGCGCGCGCGATTCTCGGCCACCAGCGCGGTTTCATCAAGCGCCGCGAAGAAGGGCTGAAGCCGCTGACGGCGCAGCGCATCGCGCGGCAACTGTCGCTGCACGAGTCCACCGTGTCGCGCGCGACCCGCGAGAAATACATGATGACGCCCGCCGGGCTGTACGAACTGCGCTATTTCTTTTCCAGCAGCCTCGGCGGCGAGAACGGCCATTCGGCGGCGGCGGCGAAGGCCAGGATTCGCGGCCTGCTGTCGGCGGAAGACCGCGCAAGCCCGCTCAGCGACCGCCAGATTGCCGAGCGCCTGAACCGCGACGGCGTTTGCATCGCGCGGCGCACCGTCGCCAAATACCGCGAGAGCATGAGGATACCGGTGTCGTCGGCGCGGCGCGCGATGCCGGCGCCAAACTAACTGCAGCCAACTGCAAACCAATCGTCCGCACGGACACAACGCGAGGAGGAGCAATGCAAGTTCAGATTTCAGGGCAGCACTTTCAGGTTACCGACGCCATCGAGCGGCATGTCCAGGAAAAACTGGCGCGCCTGACAAAACACTTCGACCATGTCGTCAACATCCATGTCGTTCTGAAGGTGCAGAAAAACCGGCACATCGCCGAGGCGACGATTCATGTCCGCCACCACGACTTCTTCGCCGAGGCGCATTCGGAGGACATGTATGCGACCATCGACACGCTGGCGCACAAACTCGACCGCCAGATTGTCAAGCACAAGGAGAAACTCCGCGACCACCACAATCAAGAGGGCGCGCACTACCCGTCCGGCAGGTAGGCCGAGATGCACTTCAGCCGCTATCTGACGACCGCGCAAATCCGGCTGCTCGACTCGGTCAGCAGCAAGAAGAAGACGCTTGAGACGCTGTCCGAACTGCTGACATCGCAAAGCGTGGCGCTCAAGGCGCGCCAGGTCTTCACCGCGCTGTTTGAGCGCGAGCAGATGGGCAGCACCGCCGTCGGCCACGGCGCCGCGATTCCGCACTGCCGCATCACCGGCCTCGACCGCCCGCTGGCGGCGCTGCTGCGGGTCGGCGACGGCATAGATTACGACGCCGCCGACGGCCTGCCGGTGCGGTTGTTCTTCGCGCTGCTGGTGCCGGAAGACGCCACCCAGCAGCATCTGGACCTGCTCGCCGGGCTGGCGACGCAGTTGAACGAGCCGGTGTTCGTGCGCCGCCTGCTTGAGGCCGGCAGCGCCGACGAGATACTCGGCCTGTTGCGGCAGGGGGCGCAGGAGCAATGAACGACACGCTGACGGTGGCCGAACTGCACGACAAACTGGGCGGCCAACTGGAACTGGAATGGGTCGCCGGCAAAGGCGCCGCCGAACGCAGGTTTGTCAACGCGCGCGAGAGTTCGCAAATCGGCATCACCGGCTATTTCAACCCGATTCACTCCAGCCAGGTGCACATCGTGGACAAGGTGGAGATGAACCACCTGAACAAACTCGACGCGGACATGCTGGAAGTCGCGCTGGAGAAACTGTTCAGCAAGACCTGCCTCGCGGTCATCGTGACCAGCGGCCAGCAGCCGATGCGCCAGATGTCCGAGCGCGCCGACGCCAACGACATCGGCCTGTTCACCTCCGACACGCCGGGCGAGCACATCGTCAACGACCTGCGCTATCTGCTGGCGCGCGCGCTGGCCGAGAAAATCACGATGCACGGCGTCTTCATGGAGGTGACGAGCATCGGCGTGCTGCTGACCGGCGAAAGCGGCGTCGGCAAGAGCGAACTGGCGCTGGAACTGATTACCCGCGGCCACCGCCTGATTGCCGACGACGCGCCGGTGTTCACGCGCATCGCGCCCGACATCATCGAGGGGCGGTCGCCGCCGGTGATACAGGACTTTCTCGAGGTGCGCGGCCTCGGCGTTCTCAACATCCGCAAGATGTACGGCAACAGCGCCATCAAGAAAAGCAAATACCTGAAATTAATCATTCACTTTGAGGCCGCGCAGCCGGGCAGCGGCGCCGACCGCGACCGCCTCGCCGGCATCCGCGAGACGCGCGATGTGCTGGGGCTGTCGGTGCCGGTGTTCAAACTGCCGGTGGCGCCGGGCCGCAACCTCGCGGTGATGGCCGAGGCGGCGGTTCGCAACCACCTGCTGCAACTCGACGGCGACTACACCGAGCGTGAAATCACCGAGCGCCAGCGCGCCTGCATGGACGGCGGCGCGGCGTGAGAATCGTCATCATCAGCGGCCTCTCCGGGGCCGGCAAATCGGTGGCGCTGCACACGCTTGAAGACCACCAGTTCTACTGCATCGACAACCTGCCGCTGGAATTTCTCGGCGGCTTCATCAGCGCCATCGCCGCCGGCGGCGTCGCGCTCGGCGACCACATCGCCGTCAGCGTGGACGCGCGCAGTTTGCGCACGCCGAAGGCCGGTTTCCGGGCGGCGCTTGAGCAACTGGCGGCGGCGGGCATCGAGACCGATGTGCTGTTCATCGACGCCGACACCGAAACGCTTCTGCGCCGCTACAACGAGACGCGGCGCCCGCACCCGATGGCGGTGCACCAGCCGGACAGGACGCTCGAGGAGCATATTGAAAACGAGAAGGAACTGCTGAACGATATCCTGATGAGCGCGACGATGAAGATCGACACCGCCAACCTCAACCAGAACCAGTTGAAGGACCTCGTCTCGCGCCACCTGTGCCTCGGCACGACGGCGCTGTCGGTGCTGATTCAGTCGTTCGGCTACAAAAACGGGGTGCCGGCCAATTCGGACTATGTGTTTGATGTGCGCTGCCTGCCCAACCCCTACTGGCAGCCGGGGCTGCGCCGTTACACCGGGCGCGACGAGCCGGTCATCCGTTTTCTCGACGGCGACAGGCGCTGCGGCGAGATGCTCGACGACCTGGGGCGTTTTCTGCGCGCGTGGCTGCCGCAGTTCAGTTCCGACGCGCGCAGTTATCTGACGGTGTCGGTCGGCTGCACCGGCGGGCGCCACCGCTCGGTCTATGTCGTCGAGAAACTTCACCGGCGGCTGCGCGACGACATGCCGGCGCAGCGGTGCAGCGTCACCCGCCAGCACCGCGACCTCGCCGGCGACCCCATTGACGAACCCATTGACGAGTGCGCCGGCGGGCGCGTCGCCGTCTCGTGAGCGCCGGATGTCCACCGCCATCCTGCTGGTGACCCACGACAAGGTCGGCGAGAACCTGCTGGCGGTGGCGTCGCAGATGGTGCGCCCGCTGCCCGCCGACGCGCGCGCGCTGTCGGTGCCGTTCTCGTGCATCCCGGAAGAAACCTTTGAGCAAATGAAGCGTCTGTGCGACGAGATGGACGGCGGCGACGGCGTGCTGGTGCTGACCGACCTCTACGGCGCGACGCCGTGCAACATTGCGACCCGGCTGTGCGGCGACGGCAGGCGCCGCGTCGTCAGCGGCCTGAACCTGCCGATGCTGCTGCGCGCCATCAACTACTGCGGCCTCGGCGTCGCGGAACTGGCGGAGAAAGCCGCCGAGGGCGGCCACAAGGGCGTGGTCGAGCACCGCTGATGATTGAAAGGCGCATCACCATCATCAACAAACTGGGGCTGCACGCGCGCGCCGCGTCGTGTTTTGTGACGCTGGCGTCGGGGTTTGCGAGCGAGATACAACTGGCGAAAAACGGCCAGGTCATCAACGGCAAGAGCATCATGGGCGTGATGATGCTGGCGGCGTCGCAGGGCACGGTGCTGGAGATGAGCGTCAGCGGCGAGGACGAGGACGAGGCCGCGGCGCAACTCGAGCGCCTGGTGCTCGACCGCTTCGGCGAGGACGAATAATGACGCTGCTGCTGAACGGCCTCGGCGTCTCGCGCGGCATCGCCATCGGCCCGGTGCACATCCTCGAGCGCGGCAAGCCCGAGAGCATCCGCTTCGACATTCCCGACAACCGCGTCGGCGACGAGGTCAAGCGTTTCAGGAAGGCGCACCGGCAGGCGGCGCGGCACTTGCGGGACATCCGCAAGTCCATCCCCGGCGACGCGCCGCCGGACATCGCCGCCTTCATTGATTCGCACCTGCTGATGATCGACGATGTGCTGCTGAAGAAGACGCCGGCGGAAATCATCCGGCAGCAAAAATGCAACGCCGAGTGGGCGCTGCAAATACAGGAGAACGAACTGGTGCGGGTGTTCGACGAAATGCAGGACAGTTACCTGAAAACCAGGCGCGACGATGTCGAGCACATCATCCGCCTGATACAGGGCTTTCTCGGCGACGAGAACTACTCGCTGAAACAGCGCAACAAGAACCTGAAAGGCTGCATCATCGCCGCCGACGACCTGGCGCCTGCGGACACCATCGTCTTCGAGCACCAGCACATCGCCGGTTTCATCACCGAGTACGGCGGCCCGACATCGCACACCGCGATTCTGTCGCGCAGTTTCGGCATTCCGTCCATCGTCGCGGTGGCCAACGCGCGCGCCCACCTGAGCGAGGGCGAGCGCGTCATCATCGACGGCACGCGCGGCCTGCTCGTCATCGGCGCCGACAACCGGATGCTGCGCGACTACCGCCGCCAGATTAAACTCGACAAGGAACACCGCAAGAAACTCGAGGCCATCCGGAAGAAACCGGCGCGAACGCGCGACGGCGCCCGCATAACGCTGATGGCGAACATTGAACTCGACGAGGACATCCGCGCGCTGCGGCGCCACGGCGCCGACGGCGTCGGCCTCTACCGCACCGAGTTTCTCTATATCGACCGCCGCCACGCCGCCGGCGAGGAAGAGCAACTCGCCGCCTACCGCAAGATACTGCGCGCCGCCGGCGGCAACATCGTAACCATCCGCACGCTCGACCTCGGCGCCGAGAAGGAATTCGACCCCGCCTACGCCGGGCCGCTGGCGCCCAACCCGGCGCTCGGCCTGCGCGCAATCCGGCGCTCGCTGAAAAACCCCGATGTGTTCCTGCAGCAACTGCGCGCGATTCTGCGCGCCTCGGCCCACGGCAAACTTCGCATCCTGATACCGATGCTGACCAGCACGCAGGAAATCGGGCAAATCATGGAACTCTACCGGATAGCGCAACGGCAACTGACGCAGGCGAAGAAGCGCTTCGACCAAAGCGTCGCAATCGGCGGCATGATCGAGGTGCCGGCGGCGGCGATGGCGGCGGAGACGCTCGGGCGCGAACTTGACTTTCTGTCCATCGGCACCAACGACCTGATTCAATACGCCCTCGCCATCGACCGCATTGACGAGGAGGTGAGTTACCTCTACGACCCGCTGCACCCGGGCGTGCTGCAACTGATAAACGCCGTCATCCGCGCCGGCGAGAGCCTGAAGATACCGGTCGCAATGTGCGGTGAAATGGCCGGCGACCGGCGCTTTGTGCGACTGCTGCTGGCGATGGGCCTGACCGAGTTCAGCGTCCAGCCCAATGAACTGCTCGAGGTCAAGAGCGTCATCATGGGCAGCGACCTGGCGGCGCTGAAACGCAAATACCGCCGCATCACCGCCTCGCGCGAACCGCGCAGAATCGCCGAGATGGTCGGGTGACGGCGCGCGCAATCCGCCAACCGATGAGCAACCAGGCCACACTCGAGCACCTGACAGAACTGCTGCGCGGCGGCGCCATGCTGCAGGCGCGGGAGATGCTGAACAGCCTGCACCCGGCGGAAATCGCCGACCTGCTGGAATCGCTGCCGATTCCGCAGCGCCGCATCGTCTGGGAAATGACCGACGACCTGCACAAGGAGGGCGAGGTGCTGGTGCACGCCAGCGACGAGGTGCGCGCCAACCTGATTGAGATGACCAACGACAGCGAACTGGTGCTGGCGACCGGCGGCCTCGACATTGACGACCTCGCCGACCTCATCCGCGACCTGCCGGACACGGTGACCGGCAAGACGCTGGCGGCGATGGACCGGCAGAACCGCGAGCGGCTTGAACGGGTGCTGTCGCACGGCGAGAAGACCGCCGGCGGCCTGATGAACACCGATGTCATCACGGTGCGCGACAATGTGACTCTTGATGTCGTGCTGCGCTATCTGCGAATGCGCCGCGACATCCCCGAACAGACCGACAACCTGATTGTCACGGACTACTCAAACCGCTGCCTCGGCGTTTTGCCGCTGCGAAAACTGCTGACGAAAGACCCGCACACGCGCGTCGGCGAGGTGATGGAGGCCGATGTCAAGCCGCTGCCGGCGGCGATGCCGGCGTCGGAGGTGGCGATGCTGTTCGAGCACCGCGACCTGGTGTCGGCGGCGGTCGTGGACGACGCCGGCAAACTGCTGGGGCGCATCACCGTGGACGATGTCTTGGATGTCATCCTCGACGAGGCTCACCAGGAGCGCAAGGGCCTGACCGGGATGTCCGGCGACGAGGACCTGTTCGCGCCGGTGACGGCGTCGGCGCGGCGGCGTGCGGTGTGGCTAGGCGTGAACCTGGCGACCGCGTTTCTGGCGGCGTGGTTCATCAGCCTGTTTCAGGACACGCTGGAGAAGATCATCATCCTCGCGGTGCTGGTGCCGGTAGTCGCCAGCATGGGCGGCATCGCCGGCAGCCAGACGCTGACCATCGTCATCCGCGGCCTCGCGACCGGCCACATCGTCGGCGGCAATTCGCCGCTGCTGTTTGCCAAGGAACTGCTCGTTGGCCTGCTCAACGGGCTGTTCTGGGCCGCCGTCGTCGCGCTGCTGACGGTGTTCTGGTTCGGCGACCTGAAAATCGGCGGCATCATCGGCGTCGCGATGGCCGCCAACCTGCTGTGCGCGGCGCTGGCCGGCGTGTCGATTCCGATTGCGCTGAAAAAACTCGGCATAGACCCGGCGCTCGCCGGCGGCGTCGTGCTGA
This sequence comes from Gammaproteobacteria bacterium, assembly GCA_007570905.1. GTDB lineage: Bacteria > Pseudomonadota > Gammaproteobacteria > Poriferisulfidales > Oxydemutatoraceae > Oxydemutator. Next base: position 3,707 of record RKSI01000189.1, on the reverse strand, counting down.
CGACCGTGACCGATGTCATCGGCATCATCGCCTTTCTCGGCCTTGCGACGCTGCTGCTGGTTTAGGCGCGCTCGCCCTGCCCGGCGCGTTCCTCACGGCGCTTGGTCTTCTGGCTGAAGCGGTTCATTTCCTCCTTGTAGGCCATCAGAATCTTTGCCTTGAACGGCAGGCGGAACACCTGTTCCGGGCGGCAATAACCCGGAGACAGCACCTTGGGCGGGTGGTCGATCAGGTAGCGGTTGAGGTGGCTTTCGTCGTGCCACAGCGCGATGTGGCCGCGCGACAAATCGTCGTCGGTGTTGCGGCGCAATTCGCGCGCCATTGCAAGCACCGCCGATGTAACGCCTCCCCAGAACGCCCCGGCGTAGTACACGCCGCCCTCGTTGTCGCCGACAAATGCGGCGGATTTTTTGTCGGTCTCAAAAGTCCCCCGTATCCTGCGGTAACCGAACCGGCAAGTCAGCGAAGTTGCGCGCAGCGCCTTGAAGAAAAGACCGGGTTTGCCCGAACAGGCGAAGGCCGGGTGGTCAACCGCCGACAATTGGTGGCGCATCCCGTCCGGCAAAATCTCGTCCGCCACCGGCGCCACCATCCGCGCATCCACATCGCAATAAAACAGGTAATCAAGGCCGTCGAACAGGTGGTGGTTCGCGTCTATGCACTCGAACTTTTTCAGCGCCACAAACGGCCACGGCTCGTCCTTCATCGCGGTGACGCGCATCGAGAAATCGCCGTGCTCCTCGCCGGCCACATCGTGGTCGGTGAACAGATGCACCCTGAGCGTGTGGCCGGAAAAAAAATACCGCCGAACCGATTCAATGAAAGGCTGGAAAAACCGGAAGTAGCCGCCCGTCGCCAGCACCACAAGCCCGACCTTGTGTTTTGTCTGCGCCAAACTACGCGGCGGCTTCCATCGCGGCTTCGTAGGCGCCGTCGGACGCGGCGCCGTTGAGCCGCGCGCGGCGGCACAGCGCCTGCTGCGCCTGCTGCGCCTGCGACGCCTCGCCGCCCCACGCCGTCAGCGCGCACTGTTGCAGCGCGCGCCCGTAGGAGAAGGTGATGCGCCACGGCGCGCCGGCGCCGGCGGCGAGGCGGTTGATGGCGTCGAGGTTGGCGGTGGCCTCGACATCGCCCTGCCCGCCCGACAGAAAGGCGATGCCTGGCACCGCCGCCGGCACCGTGCGCTTCAGGCAGCGCAGCGTCAGTTCGGCGACGCGCGCGCTGTCGGCGCGCGCGGCGCAGGCGGCGCCGGACACCACCATGTTCGGTTTCAGCACGATGCCCTCAAGAACGACGCCGCGCGCGGCCAGTTCGGAAAACACCGCGCGCTGCACCGATTCGGTGACCTCAAAACAGCGCTCAATGGTGTGGCCGCCGTCCATCAGCACCTCCGGCTCGACTATCGGCACCAGGCCTTGTTCCTGGCAAAGCGCCGCGTAATCGGCCAGCGCGCGCGCGTTGGCGCGCACGCAGACAGCCGACGGCAGCGCGCCGCCGATGGCGATGACCGCGCGCCACTTCGCAAAACGCGCGCCGAGACCGGCGTATTCGGCGAGGCGCTCACGCAGCCCGTCAAGACCCTCGGTCACCTTCTCGCCCTCGCAACCGGCGAGCGGCTTGACGCCCCTGTCCACCTTGATGCCCGGCACGATGCCGGCGGCGTTCAGGCGCCCGGCGAAAGCGCCGCCGTCGTCGGTGCGCTGGCGGATGGTCTCGTCGAACAAAATCGCCGCCGAGACATGGCGTCCGAGGCCGGGCGCGGTTACCAGCATCTGGCGGTAGAGGCGGCGGCTTTCTTCGGTCGCCTCGACGCCGATCTGGTCAAAGCGCTTCTTGCAGGTCGGGTGGCTCTCGTCCATCGCAAGAATGCCCTTGCCGGAGGCGACCATCATCCGCGCCGTGGCCTGGAGTTTTTCGGTGTTCATGGCGTGCGATTGTAGTGAACGCGGCGGCGATTGCAACGCCTCACGGCACCGTGATGATTTTCATCGTGTTGGTGCCGCCGTGTTTGCCGACGGTGTCGCCGCGGGTGACGATAACGCAGTCGCCGGCGCCGACGGCGCGGCAGCGCTGCAACGCCGCGACGACCTCCTCCTTCACCTGCACGCGCTGCCCGGTGCGCTCCACCAGCACCGGATAGACGCCGCGGTAAAGCGTCACCTTGCGGCAGGTCTCGATGTGCGGCGTCACCGCGTAAATCGGAACCGGCGAATCCAGGCGCGACATCCACAGCGCCGTGGAACCCGACTCGGTCAGCGCCGCGATGACCGCGACATCCATCCGCGTCGCCGCGTAAATCGTTGAAAGCGCGATGGCCTTGTCAAAGCGCTCGACGCGCCATTCCAGCAGGCCGGCGCCGGCCTGGCGCCGGTCTTCGCCGCGCTCGGCGCCCTGACAGACGCGGCTCATCGTCTCCACCGCAAGCGCCGGGTGCCTGCCGATGGCCGACTCCGCCGACAGCATCAGCGCGTCGGAGCCGTCGAGCACGGCGTTGGCGACATCGGAAATCTCGGCGCGCGTCGGCACCGTGCTTTCTATCATGGATTGCAGCATCTCGGTGGCGGTGATGACGATGCGTTCGGCCTGGCGCGCCTGGCGTATCAGGCGCTTTTGCACCGCGGTCAGTTCGGCGTCGCCGATTTCAATGCTGAGATCGCCGCGCGCCACCATCACGCCGTCGGCGACCTCGAGTATCCCGTCGATGCAGTTAAGCGCCTCGACGCGCTCGATCTTCGCAATCAGCGCCGCGGAACTGCCGACCTCGCGCAGCAGCCGCCTGGCGTGGACGATGTCGTCGGCGCTCTTCGGAAACGACACCGCCAGATAATCCACGCCGATTTGCGCCGCGAGTTCAATGTCCCTGCGGTCCTTGTCGGTGATGGACGGCGCCGACAGCCCGCCGCCGGCGCGGTTGATGCCCTTGTTGTTGGACAGTTCGCCGCCGACCTTGACAACGGTCTCGATGCCGCCGGCGCCGGACGATTCCACCTCCAGCACGATGCGACCGTCATCGAGCAGCAGCGTGTCGCCCGGCGCGACATCGGCGTGCAACTGCGGGTAGGTGATGCCGACCGCGTCGGCGCTGCCGGCGTCGCGCCCGAGCGACGGGTCGAGCACGAAGCGCCGCCCGGCCTCGAGCGTCACGCGGCCTTCGGCGAAGCGCTGCAAGCGTATCTTGGGGCCTTGCAGGTCGCCGAGGATGCCGATGTAATAGCGTTTTTCCGCCGACAATTCACGCACGATGCGCGCGCGCCGGATGTGGTCTTCGGCCTCGCCGTGCGAGAAGTTCAGGCGCACGACATCCACGCCGGCGTCTATCAGGTCGAGCAGTATCTTCTCGTCGTCGGTCGCGGGGCCGAGCGTGGCGATAATCTTGGTCTTTCTCGGCGAAACCGCCTGGCGTATCTCGGTCATTGCATGTTCTCCGGTGTCCGGTTTTCCTTTCTTTGGCGCAAAATCTCTATCGCCGGCAGCGCGCGCCCGCCGATGAACTCGAGAAACGCGCCGCCGCCGGTCGAGACGAACGAAATGCCGCCGCCGACGCCGAAGCGGGCGATGGCCGCGAGCGTGTCGCCGCCGCCGGCCAGCGACCACGCCGCGCTGCGCGCCACCGCCTCGGCCAGGCGCCGCGTGCCGGCGGCGAACGGCTCGCATTCAAAGGCGCCGAGCGGCCCGTTCCACAGCACCCGCGCGGCGCCTGCTATCAC